>JAATVJ010000299.1 GCA_014523515.1 Nitrososphaerales archaeon TH1177
TTATGAGTTACTTGGACGATGATCTAAATACTATAGAAGCAATCAAACTATTAAAGAATTCTTTAAAAGAAAAATCTTTACAAGTAGAGATTGGCAAAATGGTGAAAATTCTCGGACTCAAATATTAAGCATAACCACCACCACTATTACTACTACAACAACCACTATCACCAACACGACCGATATTTACAAAATGAATTAGAATTTTGCTCATTGTGGACTAGTACGATAATTTTGAAACAATCCCAGGATACCAACATTATTCTCTTTTTTAATAGAAACTTTAGTCGTGATGATTATTTTTTCAATAGGATATATTTTGACAATGAAAATGATATTGTTAAATCCCTTGAATTTCTAAAGAGATTTCTTCTACTTGAAGGAATTTCAGGATACTTGTATATAAAAAATGACACGATCATCAGTTCTTTGACAAAACAGTTGAAAAAAAGAGGTTTTATTTATGTGGATTCCATTTATACCTTAGAATCGCCACCACCAATATCAACACCACCAACACCAACACCGCCAATACAAGTAATTACTACAACAACAACAACAATAAATTTAGAAAAAAAAATTTCAGTTATAAAAATCAAAGATGATCCGATATTGCTTAATACATGGACTAGAATTTTCTGTCAATCTTTCAATATTGAAGATCAGGAACCTTTTATTGAAATTGTAAATAAAAATAAGCAAAGATTTGTATTTCTTTTGGCTATGTTGAAGAATAAGGATAAGAAAAGAAAAAAGGAGAAGGAGAATAATAAAGAGAGTGATGAGAATAATAATAATAATAATAGTTATAATGCAGATAACGGTGACAGTATTCCAGCAGGAGTTTGTCTATTATTTGAAAAATACGGATGTATAGGTTTGTATTGTTTAGGAACATTACCAAAATTTCGAAATAGAGGAATTGCTCAAACTATTTTAAAGGCTTCTCTACAAATAGCACATACAATGAAATATGATAAGATATTTTTACAAACATTTCAAAATGATAATTATATCGACTTTTATAAAAAACTTAAATTTAAGATAATAGATAAAAGAAAAATATTTCAAATTAACTAATTGAAGAATCAATTTTAGATTACAATAAAAAATATAATATACAGAATGAGAATGGTTAATTGTATTAACAATAATAATGGTTTTTATAAAAAAATTAGAAATTTATGGTTTTAAATCTTTTGGATTTAAAAATACTGTAATTAATTTTAATAATGGTCTTGTTGCCGTTACTGGTCCTAATGGTTCAGGCAAAAGTAATGTTATAGATGCAATCATGTTTGGACTAGGCGAAAATAGCCCCAAAGCTTTACGGGTAGATAAATTTCAATCTCTGTTTCATGATACTCAAATTAACTCCCACAAATTAGTCCGAGTAAGTATCACTTTTGATAATAAGAATAGAGGAATTCCAATTGATTCGGATAATGTAACTTTGACCAGGGAAATGGAGGGTTCAGCAGGAGAAAGTCAATACCATTTAAATGGAAAAAAAGTAGCAAAATCAACAATTACTGAGTTATTGCAAATTGTTGTTGCAGTCCCCAATAAATTAAATATTGTACAACAGGGGATGATTACTAGAATATCAGAATTAAATTCTGAAGAGAGAAGAAAAATTATAGAAGATATTATTGGATTGTCTTACTTTGATGAAAAAAAAGAAGAATCGTTAAAACAATTAGATGAAGCTGATAGAAGACTGGATATAGCTCTAGCACGTATGAGTGAAATAAGAAAAAGGATTGATGAATTAGAAGTTGAAAGAAATGAACAATTAAGATTTCAACATATTGAAAATGATATGAAAAAGTACAAGGCTATAAAACTTTCAAATGAAATAAGATCAATTCAAAAGAGTATTTCAATTAATATCCAAGAATTAGAAACAAAACAAATTAAATCACAGAGTATCAGTTCGGAATTAAAGAAAACAAAAGAAGAATTAGAAAAATTAGATTTGGAGAAAACAACATTCATTAAAGAAGTAGATATAATTAACAAGGAAAAAGCTGATATAAGTAATAGAATATCAGCAATAGTATATGCTGTAGAAAAATCAAAAGCCATGTTAAAAGAATTAGTTTCCAGAATTGAACATATAAATCAGAAATTAAAAATTAATAATAGTACAGAAATAGAATCAAAGAAAAAAATTAATGACTTTTTATCTATAATTAGTATTTTGGAAAAAGATCTTGAAATTCTTAATAAAAGAAAAACTAGTCATATTAACGAATTAAATCTTGTTGACCAGAGTATTTTAAATCAATCTAATTTAAATCAGCAAACAGAAATAAAATCACAGAAAATAAACCATAGAATTTCAAAAATTATATCATTGAACAATAAATTTGAGCTTGATATTCTAAAAATTCATGAAAACAAAAAAATTATCAAAAATAATTTAACTGATACAAATTTTAGAATCAAAAATTTGAAAAGCAAAATATTAACAATTTCCACAGAATTACAAAATAAAATCAATACTCTTGTAGATTTAAAAACAAAACAAGAAAAAACTAACAAAGCACTAGCATTGATGGAAACAAAAGTAAAAGAATTCAATGATAATATTGAACAATCGAAAAATACATTAGATAATTCTGATACTGAATCTTTTAAATTTTATGAAAAAAATAGAATTTTAACAGATTCAATGTATGAGGATTTAACGATTTCAGAAATTATCAAAAATAATAATAATAATCAATTACCTACTACTACTATTGTAGGAATAGTTCATGATTTGATCAAATGGGATAAGAATTATCATAGGGCAGTAATGGCTGTTGGAGCTGAATGGATGAAAGCAATAGTTGTTAATAATGTACAAGATATGATTCAAATAGCAGAATTTGCAAAAATGAAAAAATTACCTCGAGTGAAAATAATTCCATTAGATGTAATTGAATTGGCTGTAGCAGCAGCAGTAGTAGTAGCAGAAGATATAACTAATGAAAATATATATGTTGTAGGTAATTTATCTAATTTTGTAATTTCTGATTTTGAAAAATTAGTAAATTTTATCTTTGGAAATACCGTTGTTGTAAGAACTGCTAGCGAAGCATATAGTCTTTCTTTGAAAGGATATAGATCTGTATCAATAGATGGTGAACTATTTGAGTTAGAGTCAAAATCTCTCTTAATTGATTACAATTCTACAATCATTAATTTTGTTACTGAAATCAATCTAAAAAATGACATTGAAAGTCTAAGATCGCTAATATTGAAATTAAAGGATTCGCTTTTAAAGGAGACAAAAGAGTTAGGAAAACTAATAGATAAATTAAAGAATTTAAATGCAGAGAAAATAAGTTTAGAAAATTCAATTAAATATTTACAAGATAAAGTTATTTTTCAAAAAGAAATATTAAAAGAAAAAAATACAGAATTAAAAGAATTAGAGATCTTATTAACCAAAAATATAGTTGAGTATAAAAAAACAATAGCAGTATTGAAAGCAAATGAAAAAAGACATTTTTTAATAACCAATAGCAGAAAAAAATTAGTAGACGACTTGAAGAAAATAAGACAAAATTATGATCAAACTCAACTAGGAAAATTAAATATTGAACGAAGTAAATACCAAAGTTTAATTGATTTTGATAATCAAGAATTGCAAAATATTATGATTAAACTTACAAAAACGAAAAATGAAAATGACTTTTTTCAAGAAAGAATTAATATATTAAATGAAGAAACAATTAATCTAAACAAAGAGCGTTCAGATAAAGAATTAGCAATAGTCGACTTGAAAAATAAAATAGAAAAAGAAGAATTAGATTTAAACTCTTTAAGAGATAAAGAACAAAATATTATCTCCTCGTCGGGCAATTCTTATACAATATTACAGTCATATGAAGAAAAAATTAAAATTTTGCTTGACAATGAACGAAAACTCTCTCGTGAAAATAGCTCTATAGAAAGAGAAATTGTTCTTTTAGATAAAGAGGTTGTAAATTTAAAAGAAGAAGAATTTAAATTAAATAATGACCTTATTGGGACAGGGCACAAGCATTTAATTGATGACAATTTTGATGTCCATGAACTTTTGTCTAATTTATCCGAAGAATATGAAATATTAAAGAGCAGAATAAATTTGAGAGCAGATGAAACTTATGTTCAGATTGTTGATGGTTATAGAGGAATGTCTGCCCGCAAAAATGATCTAGAAAAGGAAAGGAATTCAATTGTTATTTTCATAGAAGAAATTAATAAAGAGAAAAAGAATATGTTTATGGATGCTTTCAATAAAATTAATAATGATATAAATTATATATTTTCCACTATTATCGGAGGTAACGCTTGGCTTGAAATTGAAAATCCTGATGACATCTTTTCTAAAGGTGTAAGGTTAATAGTTCAATTTACGGGAAAGCCAAGAAGAGATTCTACCGGATTATCAGGCGGAGAAAAGACAATGGCAGCTACAATATTTTTACTAGCACTTCAAGCTATCAAACCATCTCCTTTTTATTTGATGGATGAAGTAGATGCTCACCTTGATGCCCAAAATACCGAAAGGCTATCAAAGATTCTTTTTGAACGATCTAAAAATAATCAAATCATTATGGTAACATTAAAAGATTCTACTATATCAAAAGTAGATCAAGTATATGGAGTCTTTCCAAGAGAGGGTATTTCTCATATTGTCAAATATAAATATCCTACCAAAAAGGAGATAAATGAGGAAGAGATTTCTCTAAATTGATTGATTAATTAATTGAATAAATAAAGCGATATTTGTGAGAATAATCGATCAAGAAATAGATTCGTAATTAAAGCATCTGATAAAATGAGAATTATGAGGCTCATGAGGTGTTGATGAAGGTGATGATGATGATGAAGAAGAAGAAGGAATATGTGTTTCTTCTTCTTCATCTATAGTCAATAAAGGTTCACTATTTTTGCACTTCTCAGTAGAATACAAGCATTTATTTATAAATTTACAACCAACTTGATTGGATATTGATTCAGGATCATTTTTTATCTTTATTTCATGATGGGCCTGATCCTTAGTAAATTTTGGAATAGCAGCTATTAAAGCCCTAGTGTAAGGATGGAGAGGCTTGTAAAGAACTTGTTTAATATTACCTTGCTCAATAATTTGTCCTTTATATAAAATAATAATATTATCACCAACGTATTGTGAAGTAGCTAGATCATGTGTTATATACAAAAATGAGATATTTTCTTCTTGTTTTAATTTTTTCATTAATTCCAATATTTGACCTCTAATAGAAACATCCAACATAGAGACTGGTTCGTCAGCGATAATTAACCTTGGTTTAAGAACAAGAGCTCTTGCAAAACTTACTCGCTGTCTTTGGCCTCCCGACAGCATATGAGGAAATTTTGAAATTATATCATCTGGATTTAGATTTACTTTTTTTAATGCAGAAAACACATATTCTTTAATATCGATTTTTTTAAGACCTTTTTTATGTACATCTAAAGGTTCTTTAACAATATCAAATATCTTCATCCTTGGATCTAAAGAGGAATAAGGATCTTGAAAGATAATTTGTATTTTAGATCTTGTTTTTAGTAAATCTTTTCCTTTTAGTTTAGTAATATCAATATTATCAAAAAATATACTACCTGAATCTGGATTTATGGATCGCATTATAAGTTTAGCAATAGTTGTTTTTCCTGAACCTGATTCTCCTGCAAGAACAAGTATTTCACCTCTAGAAATTTTAAAGCTGATATTATCTATTACTTTTATTTTTTTAGATTTTTTAAATCTGATTAAATCACTGATTCCACTATGTAATGGAAATGATTTATTTAAATCAACAATATTGAGTATAATGTCGTTCAATTCAATTTAATTTATAATCAAAGTTATCTATCCTTTGAAAATAGCAAATATAATAAAAAAAATTGTTTAGGGAGAGGAGGAAGAAGAAGAAGAAGAGGAAGAGGAAGAAATTTCTTTTTTTTCTGCTTCTTTCTTTACTCCAAAAATTCTATCAAAATAATCAGATTGTTCTTTAATATAGTCCTCGCCCTCAGTTTCAGGAATATTTGCTAATCTTCTTGCAATTTTCTTTTTGTATTCTAGCTGCATTTGGCGAGCAATTTGAATTCTTTGTGCTTGAGGTGAGCCAGCGCCGTGCATTGATTCAGTCAGGTAACCAACTGCATTCCTTCCTAATGTCATATTCTCAATAAGTCTTAAAATTCTCACTCTACTCTCTATAGGAACACCTTTTTTTCCTTTGAGGTACTTTTCTAGAAGTGGACCAGTTTCAGAACTTCTAAAATCTTGTTCTGAAGGCATAGTTACAACTAAGCCTCCTGCTATATCCTGGGCTAGTCTACTGATCTCATAAGGAAAGCGAGTTACATTATGTTTACAAACATTAGCAAGCATATCATCATTTTGGTAATTACCAGCTTTAGTTTTATATGACTGAAAAGAGGAGGCAACACCTGTTCCAAAAATTGTCTCATTGAGATGAGTCATTTCAACCAATTTATCTTTAATATGTGAGGCATTAGCAATTCCATTATAGTCCGAAATGGAAGCGGCTGCTCCAATTAGTACATCTCCTAGTCCCGTTTTACATACATAACTCCTTCTATGATAACATGTAAAACGTTCTACGAGCATAGCAGCATATTCATATTCGCCATCCATAAAAATATACTCATTAGGAATAAAGACATTATCAAAAATTATCATTGCTTCTTGACCTGAATATTTAGCAT
Organism: Nitrososphaerales archaeon TH1177; assembly: GCA_014523515.1. Taxonomy (GTDB): domain Archaea; phylum Thermoproteota; class Nitrososphaeria; order Nitrososphaerales; family Nitrososphaeraceae; genus TH1177. Next base: position 6,739 of record JAATVJ010000299.1, read on the forward strand.
TTCCTGCATCAAGATCTCCACCTTCCATACTCCTGGTGTCGCATGACTGTCTGCCATAAATATAGGTAATTCCTTTTGCATCAGCAGGGACGGCTCCAACTATGGCATAATCTTTATCTTCATCCCGCAACCTCATAGTTGGCATTACAAGAATCCAATGAGAATTGATACAACCAGTTTGATGGGCTTTTGCTCCACTAATATAGATGCCTTTCTCATCTCTTTTTGAAATATGAACAAACATATCTGGATCTTCTTGCTGTGATGGAGAAAGACTTCTATCACCCTTAACATCTGTCATAGCTCCCCCTATTACATGGTTTTCTTGTTGTATTTTTTTTATGAATTCTTTTAATCTTTTATGATAAGGTGTATTATATTTCTCATCAATTTCAAATGTTGTTGAATAAAGAGAATTTAAAGCATCCATGCCTACACATCTTTGAAAACAAGTTCCAGTTTTTTGTCCAAGTTTTCGTTGCATTCTGTTTTGGTTAACAAGATCTGTCGCATTTTCAGCTATATGTAAAAATCTATTTACTCGTAATCCAGAAAGAGAAGATTCTGCCGATGCAAGCTCTGGATCCTCATTAGCTATGTCATAGGTTTCTGCGACAGCATTAATTGAAGGCCGAATCATAGGATGATCAACGGGTTCTTTTACTAGTTCACCAAACAGATAGACCTTAAGATTCCTATTCCTCAAACTTTCAATATACTCTTGACCATTGTTAATAGGCATATAATAATAATGATCGTCTGGATCTTATTTATATATTATTAGAGATATCTGTGAACTATCAACAAGAA
>JAATVJ010000300.1 GCA_014523515.1 Nitrososphaerales archaeon TH1177
AAAATGTTATGAAAAAGTTACACATATAATAATAGATCAAAAGGGGTTAGGAAATGAAAAACAAAGAATAATGAGTTTACTTAACAATATTGAATTAGAAGTAATTAAAATATAAGTTCTATCTAAGTATACTATTTTTTATTTTGCATCGTTATAAATGAAGTGTTCTATAGAAATAGAATCTTCGTTATTTTATATCCTTACTTTCAAGTTTACAATGAAATCGATATCACTATAAGCCTTATTATAACCTATTAGCAGTGAAAAGATATATTTTTACTACATTTCCCATAAGTTGTATTACATTATTTTCATTTTCTTTTTTACGATTACAAAAACTATAAATTTTAATTGAGAAAATTCTGCATATACTGATATCATCAATAGAAGATATTAATTTACAATATTAAATATAAAGAAGTTTATTTAAATTTTATAAAAAAATTATTACATTTGAGATCTTGTAGCTTTGTTTTTATATTACAATTCTCTCTATATATATATCCTTGAAAAAATTCTCAGAAAAACCACCAATGATTATAATCTCTGGTTCCTGTCTTAATTTTGATAAAGAGAGAAAGAAAATCGTTGAATTAATAGAAGGTTTGCAATTTTTTGTTAGTTCGCAAACCAATTGTGAAGTGTCTTCTAATGGCACTGCTTTAGGTTGGGATTTCTTTCAAATATATTTTGATCCTTCTTTTATGGAAAAATTGATATTACATTTTCCAGAAATATCCAAGGAAGAAGGAATAACTCTTGAACAGCAATTCGTTTTATGGCTTACAAAACAATTCAAAAAACGAAAGTTGAATTATCATCTTAAGTTAAATGACATTCCTTATGAAAGTACAAGCGGATTTAGACTTGATCCAGATAATTATCGTGACGATAGTTTGTTAGAAGATTTAAGATAAATTATTTTTAGGCAATAATTAAATGATATTATATAATAATTTCTATATTAATGGACTAATATGTTAAAATATAATTAATATCGTTATTCAAAATATTATATAACAATTAATTATTAGTTCAATTTAATTTTACTTTATTGATAACTATTAATACAAGACTGTAATTTTTGATATATATTCTATGAATCTAATACAAAAACCTCAATTAGGTCATTGGGACTTGTCAGAGTTGGTCAACGAGAAAAAGAATGATCTACAAAATTATTTAAAAATCTTAAATGATGATGTTGAAAAATTTGAAAATAATCGTAAATTGCTTAATGATGGTATTTCTTCACAAGAATTTACGGATATGTTATTGCAATTAGAAAAGATTTCTGAAAATTTAAATATGGTAATAGGTTTTGCACATTTGCAATATTCATCCGATACTTCTTCAAATGAATATTCTGCATTGGTTACAGAAATGGAATTATTAGGTACTAAAATTTCCAATAAATTGATCTTTTTCGATATATGGTTCAAAAATATTCTAAAAGAAAAAGATGCAAATAGACTAATTCAAACAGTTGATCCAGTTTATAAACAATATTTAACACATAAAAGAACTTTAGGTAAATATACTTTATCTGAAAAGGAAGAAAAAATTATTAATATATTTGAAGTAACTGGTCCAAATGCATTAGTAAAAATATATGATAGAATGACTAATAGTTTTGAATATGTTACTGAAATAAAGAAGTATAATAAGATTATAAGAAAAAAATTTGTAAATAAGGAAAAGTTAATGTCACTAGTTAGAAGTAACAAATCTGAGGAAAGGAAAGCTGCATATAAGTCATTACTCAGTGTCTATAAAAATAATAGTGGAGTTTTAGGTGAAATATATTTAAACTTAATAGTTCAATGGCATGATGAAAATATCAAAATTCGTGGCTTTGAATCAGCAATTTCGGTAAGAAATGTTTATAATGATATAAGTGATAGTGTAGTATCTGCATTATTGGAAACATGTAGGAAAAATTCTATTATTTTTCAAAAATATTTTTCTTTAAAAGCAAAGATGTTGAAGGTAAAAAAATTAGAACGTTACCATCTATACGCCCCTCTTGTTAGAAAAGGGATAAAACCAAAGAGATATACCTATGACCAAGCAGTAAGAATAGTTTTAAATGTTTTTGAATCATTTGATCCTAAATTTCGAGAATATGCAGAAATAGTTTTTAATAAAAATCATATTGATTCTCAAATCAGAAAAGGAAAGATGGGTGGTGCATTCTGTTCTACTATTACTCCTACAATAACTCCATATGTTTTGTTGAATTATGATGGTATTTATCGTGATATCTCCACAATGGCTCATGAATTTGGACATGCTATACATAGTATTTGTTCTTCAAATCTCCCAATTACTGTTTCGCATCCACCATTACCTTTAGCTGAAACAGCTTCTGTCTTTGCAGAAATGTTGTTGAATCAAAAATTAGCTGAAGAAATGACAGAACAAGAAAAGTCTATTCTGTTAGCAGAACAAATTGATGATATGTATGCAACCATTATGAGACAATCTTATTTTACATTATTTGAAATTGATGCACATACTCAGGTAATTGAAAATAATGCTAATATTGATAATGTTTCATCTTTGTATAAAAATAACCTTCATGATCAATTTGGAAATTCACTAATTATTTCTGATGATTTTATGTGGGAATGGCTTTACATACCTCATTTTTATCATACTCCTTTTTATTGTTATGCATATGCTTTCGGTAATCTTCTAGTTTTATCTTTATTTAATATGTATAGGAAAGAAGGAAAAAAATCTTTTATCCCAAAATATTTAAATTTACTTTCTGCAGGTGGATCAAAAAATCCTGAATCTCTATTAACTGAAATTGGCTTTGATATATCTAATAAAGAATTTTGGCAACAAGGTTTTGATCTATTGTCAGAAAAAATAATTGATTTAGAACGTATTATTTAATTCTCTATATAATAGGATATGAAAAATAATCTGTTTTTTGTATTTGTAAAGATTATAAATTATTTTATATTCCTACTATCTTATATCAAAATTTATTGTATATGTGGATGTCAAAATTCAAAGTTATTCTTCTCTATTAAACGTCCAAATTAATATACACTTTAAAATTAATCATTGATATATATATGAAATATATACAATTATGATTTTAAATATAAAATTGTTAATGGAACATGATATTTGAAGTAAATGAAATTAGAACTCTTTATTTTTGTATTGTTCCACCAGATACTGCACTAAATTTTCTCATTTTTTTATGTCCTGTTTTTTCTTTATGATCCTCGGCATCAGAATTGAAAAAAAAACTACTTTGACAATCTTCACAAAACCAAATGCTATTAAGATCCTCTGGATGCATAAGAACTACATATGATTCTGAAATATAAGAAATTAGATAGTATCTAATATATAATTAATAGAAACTATTTCATAGATCAAAATTATATATAATTTTTATAGGTCAACTTTAAGAATAAATATATATAAAATGATTATACTAGTAAAATATATTATATTATAACATTTAGAGATTGTATAGATTGTAATAATGATATATTAAAAATAAGGAATTATCAGTTATTCTAAAAAATAATGTTCCAAATATGACTTTAACTCTTCTTCATTATCAAATCCGAGGTATTTCTTTAAACATTCAATTTCATGTTGATTTATTCCAGTTTCTGCATTGTCTTTATTAAGTGCTAATACTGCACTGACCAATCTATTTTTACTACTACCTGTATATAATAAGAGTTACTTAAACATTATGAAGAAGATACAAAAAATTATTATGAATTTATTGTAGATAGTCTCAGATTCAGGCCATCCCAAGAATTCGTTCATACGATAATGCATCTTCTAACTCTCTTTCTTTCATTAATTTTTTTTCTAAAACTAATTCTCTTATTCCTCTGCCTGTTTTTAAAGATTCTTTATATATTTCTGCAGCTTTGAGATATCCTAAGTATGGATTTAATAAGGTTATGAGAATAGGACTTTTTTCCATTTGCTCTTTTAGCTTTTCTGAATTTGGCAAAATTCCATCAATAAAATTTTTCGCAAAAATTGGCAAGAAATTTATCAACATGTCTGTGACTTCTAATACATTCTTTAGCATACTGGGCATCATTACATTTAATTCAAACTGTCCTGCTTGTGCAGCCATGGCTACAGAAACATCCTTTCCTACTATATCAAAGCAAATCATGTTTAAACATTCGGCAAGAGATGGATTGACCTTTCCTGGCATAATAGATGAGCCTGGATGAACTGCTGCAATAAATATTTCAGCAAAGCCAGCTATCGGGCCAGAAGCCATTAGTCTTAAATCATTAGCAATTTTTATTAGTTCAAGTGCTAAATTTCTTAATCCTGAAGAACAATTAGCTATATCAAATTTACTTTGAAGGAAAAAGTGAAGATTCTTAGACATTTTTAAATTTATGCCAGAAATATTAGAAAGATGTTTAACTACATTTTCTCGATAGCCTTTAGGTGTATTGGCACCTGTGCCAACTGCTGTTCCACCTATACCAATGTATTCTAAGTTCCTTTGGCAATTAATAATTTCTTCTTTACATCTCTCTAACGAAAATACATATTCTTCAAATTCAGAGCCTAGTGTAACAGGAATAGCATCCATTAAGTGTGTTCTTCCAACTTTTATAATATTTTTAAAATCAATAGATTTTTTTTTCAAAGATTCAATTAATGTATCTAGCGACTTTATGGTTAAAGTAATATTCATTAATATTGCAATATGCATTGCTGTTGGAAAAGTGTCATTGCTAGATTGAGACATATTAACATGGTCATTAGGGTTAATAGTCGTATAATCGCCTTTACTTTTTCCAAGAATTTCTAAAGCTCTATTTGCAATTATTTCATTTGTATTCATATTAAAGGCAGTACCGGCTCCTGAATTGATTGCCTCTATAACAAATTGATCCAAGAATTGTCCAGATAAAATTTCATCACAAGCTTGAATAATTGCTTTGGCAATTTTCTCATCTAATACTCCTAATTCAGAATTAGCTAATGCTGCTGATCTTTTAATCATAACATAAGCTTTGATAAGGTTAATATGAGATTTATAACCTGTTACTCTGTATTGTTCCATTGCACGAGATGTAAAGGGACCATAATATGCGTTTACAGAAACTTTAACTTCTCCTAATGAATCATGATCTATTCTAAATGACATATATGATGATAATAAAATTATTTATATTATATATTATTAATTTTTTAATATAAGCATATTAGGATCTTTTATTTCTAAAATTATTTTATAAAAATTTATATAGTATATTTATATAGTTCACAAACCGCATACCACTATGCCGCAAACTAAACCTATTGTAAGTATTGAAAATGTTGTCGCTTCTGCAACTATAAATCAAACGGTTAATTTAAACCAAATTACACAAATATTTCCAGACGTTGAATATCATCCGGATCAATTTCCAGGTCTTGTTTTTAGACTTAAATCTCCAAAAACGGCTACTTTAATTTTTAGCTCAGGAAAAATGGTATGCACAGGGGCCAAATCAGAAGATCAAGCAATTAAAGCAGTAAAAAGTGTGGTTCAAAAGTTAAAGAAAGGAAGCATTCAAATAGAAAATGAACCTATAATTGAAATACAAAATATAGTAGCATCAGCAAGTTTAGGAGGTAAAATTCACTTAGAATTAGCTGCAAGGGTTCTTCCACGCAGTATGTATGAACCAGAGCAATTTCCTGGATTAATTCATAGAATGTTAGATCCGAAAACAGTTATTCTTCTTTTCGCAAGTGGGAAATTAGTTTGTACTGGAGCTAAAAAAGAAGCTGAAGTATATCGTGCCGTGCATAATCTTCATACTTTATTAGAGGAAAAGAGTCTTATGATATATGAAGGATAATTATTTTTGTAATATTAATTTTTTTTCTTCATCTATCAACTTGTTTTTATAGAGGATATCTGCCAACTGATTGATAGTTAATAAAAATTTCAGAGTTATTCCATTTTCAGCAAATTTTCTTAATGTTGCATTTCCTCCTCTTAAAAGTATACACATAACATTTTCAATTATCCCTCCATTACTTCTGATGTTTTCAATAGCATGATCTAAGGATTGTCCTGTTGTTATAACATCATCAATTAATAATGTTTTTTGAAATAGTTCTAATTTTCCTTCAATTAAATTATTGATTCCGTGACCTTTCGATTCTTTTCTAATATAAATGAGTGGTTTAAACAATTCATATGATAATACAGAAGTAAAAATTAAGCCAGAAGTAGGAATTGTAGCAAGAATATCAAATTCAAGTTTTTCAGTTTGAATTCTATTTCTTAGTGCTATGATTGTTTGATGAAATATTGTAGGGGAACTTTGGATTAATCTTAAATCAATGTAAAAGCTACTGGTTTTACCGCTAGCAAGTTGAAAATTACCAAACTTTAAAGAATGAGATTGTATTAAAAATTTTGCAAGATTGATTGTATAACTATTATTCATTTCTCTATAATATGAAAAAGATTTATTTTAATTCTTTTACAATTATATTAATGCCGGAAATATGGCTCGTATATGGTTCAACACATGTAGTTTTAGATATTAAACAAGAGAATCTCCTTCAATTTAAATCAGAAGTGAATTTGATGTCGGATGAAAATATTAGAAGCATTCTTACAGATATCAAGCTTGCAAAAAAAACTCTTCTTTTTCCATTATCTTCTTCAAAATACATTTTAAAAATTATATCGCTTTTGATAGATATTAGTAAATCTGATAGTACCATAGAAATTGAAATTGGTGCTTTTTCCAATGATTTTCTTCATATTAAAAGTCATTTTGATCGTAATAGAGTTTTTCAAATAGATAAAAAAGATTTTTATGAAAAAATTAACAAATTTGATAATGTCGTTTTTATTTCAAAAATTGGTTACGATCCACTTTTTGGATTTAGTGGGACTCCTTCTATAATAACAAGAAATTTTAAAAATGATTTAATGAATGACATTTTTAATTCTAATGAAATTATAAGTCCCATTTCTGGACAAATAGGCGAACCACTCAAAATGGCATTAGAGTTTTATGAAAAGTTAAGTATACATTCTATTGAGATTTTATCTAATCAATATGGAATTTCTCGTATTTACTATGGCAATAATTCAAAATTTTTTAAAGAAGCAATTTCCGATTTTAAATCAAATACAATTTTAAATATAGATGAACAAAAGTCACTAATAATTAGCTCAGGATCCGAATTTGACAATCATATGACTCTTAATGATTCCTTATATTCCTTATGGAATTCTATAGGAGTATTGAAAAAGCAAGGAACAGCTGTGTTATTAGCAGAAAATAGTCATGGTCTAGGAGATGGCGCTTTAACTATGTATTTAGAAGGCAGAGTGAATCTATCAGAAATCAAAAAAACTAGTTATGTAAATGGATTAGAGCATTTGGTTTATCTTGAGAATTTGAAGGATGAGTATTATCTTGGGCTAGTTTCATCAATACCTTTCTATTATACTAAAACAAAACTTGGATTTAATACTTATAATAATGTTAAAGAAGTTTTAGAAAATATGATGTCACGTTACGGAAAATCAAGTAAGGTTATGATTTGTCCTGATCCTAGTATAACCCTTTTTATAAAAAAATAATTTTACTGTTTGATAATATCTTTAATTAATTCATAATTCTATTGTTTTTACGATATTTATGAATTTGTTCTTTATATATAAAGTTAAATAGCTTGTCAATTTAAATATAGAAATTGCAATCTATCCTTAGAAATGTTGGTGATTGTGTTATTCGTAATTGCGAAGAAAAAGATCTTCAATTTGTTATTAATATAAATATGAGTACACTTCCTGAACATTATTCTGATTATTTTTTTAATTCTCTTTTAGCAGAGTTACCGGAAGCATTCATTGTAGCTGAAATAAAAACTCAAATAGTTGGATATATTATGTGTAAAATAGAATTCGGATTCTCAAATTTCAGAAAATTAGGTTTTGTAAAAAAAGGTCATGTTGTATCTATTGCAGTTTTAGAAGCACATCAGGGAAAAGGTATTGGGACAGCATTAATGCTAGAAGGAATTAATGGTGTTCTTATTAGAAAAAGTGATGAGATCTATTTGGAAGTTAGAGTTAGCAATGAAACTGCAGTTCAAATGTACAAGAAATTAGGTTTTATTATAAAATCTAGATTAAAAACCTATTATCGTGATGGTGAAGATGCATTTTTAATGGCCAAAGATCTTAGTTAGAGATATATAATAATTTAATTGGTTCTCTTATGACAATGAAAAGTAATAAACCTACAGGATTTTTTCTTTTGATTGGTCCTCCCGCAATTTTTCTAATTTACACATATCTATTATTTGCTTCAGATTATGATTTGCTTTTAATAAAACTTAGTATTGTAGGTGCTGTTGGAATAATTGTTACTGTATTTATATGGATTGGATATACTATGATTTCTGCTTCTAATCATAACGAAAGTATCGATGATAAAATTTAGAGTATCTTTAAATCAAAAACAGTTTGGTATATTCTAGGTCCTACCTCTCTTACTACTCTTCCAGAAATTATCCTATATTGATAACATTTGAAATTATTATGGCAATTTTTTTTTCCTTCTTCTAATGCATGCAATTTACTATTGGCTTTAATATGTGCAAAATAATGAATTATTCCTTTGTTGTTTTCAAGAGCCATGATTGCCGAATCAATAAATTCAGATGCTTGTTCTGGAAGTGGCATAAGAACTCTTGTAGCTTTACCTTTTAACTGATTATCTATAATTGATCTAGCATTACCCAAAATAGGAATAACTCTGTCTTGAACCTTGTTTAGTTTAGAATTAATAACACACAAGTTATGTGCATCAGGATTGGAATCTATGCTATATACAATACAATCTGAATTTTTTTTTGCAAGAATTATTGAATAAGTTCCTATACCTGCAAACATATTAATTATCTTTTCATTTTCATTAATCATTTGAGAAATTCTAAGTCTTTCGGTCGAAAGACGAGGCGAAAAATAAGTCTTTAATACATCTACTTTAAATAGACAGCCATGTTCTCTATATTCAGTATTTGTTTTATTAATCCCAGCAAGAAAATTTAATTTCCTTATTCTGTATTCTCCTTGTACTGCAGATATTTGTTGAAAGATGGTATTTACTGTTTTAATTTTATTTATCAATATTTTGGCTATGATTTCTTTTTTTCCTTCTAATTGTTCTGGAATTTTAATTATTATTATATCTCCAATTATGTCAAATGATGAATAAACCTTTTCAATTTCCTCTTTTGTAAGAATATCTTTTAATGAATTTTTAAGCATCGATCCCATGTCTTTATCTTTTTATGTAGTAGTATTCTCCAGAGTCTTTTTGTATTTTATCTAATTGACTACCATATTTGTTTACCCGAGGCCTACCAGTACTTTCATCTCTTCTGTACGTAATAGATAAATCTTTAAGAAATAAGTTCATTCCTTCTATCTTAGAAATAGGTTGACTCGCTATACCCTCTAAGCCGGGGTTCCCATTAAATATTATTAAAGAATCAGCAACTATATCAATTAACTGCATATCATGATCAATTATTATTGCTGATTTTGCTTGTGCCCTTACAAACCTTTGGATAAATTTTGCTAATGCTATCCTTTCCTCGATATCTATAAAAGCTGAAGGTTCATCTAAAGCATAAATATCAGCATCTCTCATCAAAGATACTGCTATTGCTACTTTTTGTAATTCACCCCCGCTAAGATTTCTTATATTTTTTTCATAGAGTTTTTTAACTCCCATTGGAATAATAATTTGCTCCTCTACAATACTTCCTTCTATAATATTTTGATAGGCTGAGTATAATAATGACTTAACATCAGAATCATATTCTTGAGTTATATATTGTGGTTTATATGAAATTTTGGCTTTATTTACTATCTTTCCATTATCTGAATTTTCTATTCCCGCAATCATCTTCATAAAAGTTGTCTTTCCTAATGCATTTGCACCAATAACTCCTAAAACCTCGCCTTTTCTTATTTTTCCAGAAGAAATTTTAAGATGAAATGCATCAAATTTTTTTTCCAATTCTGAATATTGAGTAACAATATTGTTTAAGATATGATCTTCAATAGGATTGAATATATCAAATCTGAATCTTTTCTCTCTAAATCTAATATTTTCTGAAGGTATAAAGCCATCAAGAAAGTTATTTATTCCTGTTTTTGTTGATTGTAAACTAGAAACAATTCCATAAGCTCCAGATTCACCATATAATATGTGAATATAATCTGATAAATAATCTAATAAAGTTAAATCATGCTCGATAATCATGACTGTTTTTCCTTTTCTAGAAAGATTTTGTATTACTTTAGCTACTGCTAATCTTTGATAAATATCATTATATGATGATGGTTCATCAAAGAAATAGTAATCTGCATCTTTAATTGCAGCTATAGTAACAGCTAATCTCTGCAATTCTCCTCCACTTAATTCATTTAAGTTTTTGTTAAGTGAATTTTTTAATCCTAGTTCTTCAGAAATTTCCCTTGCCGTTTTATTTTCATCAAATTTCTTTAACATTTCATTTACAGTTCCTCTAAATATTTTTGGTATTTTATAAACAAGTTGAGGTTTTATCGATATCTTCAAATTTCCATTGGCTATATTTTCAAAATGTGACTTTAATTCAGAACCATGAAATTTTTCAATAACATAATCCCATTCAATTTTGGAATCATAATTACCAAAATTCGGTTTAAGATTTCCAGATAATATATTTATGATAGTAGATTTTCCCATACCATTTCTACCAAGTAAACCAACAACAGAACCTTTCTTCGGCGTTGGTAAATGATATAATCTAAAAGAATTTATGCCATATTGATGAATTTTACGTTCACCTAATTCTTTTGGTAAATTTACTATTACAATTGCTTCAAATGGGCATTTTTTAACACATATTCCACAACCAGTACATAAATCTTCAGAAATAACTGCTTTACCATCTTTTTCTCTTTGAACAATACATTCACCGCCTGTTTTGTTAACAGGACAATAAATAATACACTCTAATCCACATTTTCTTGGCTTACATAACTCTTCATCTAAAACTGCTACTCTAGCAGTTGTCTCAGGATTTCCCACTCTAATTATATTTTTTACATTTATGTATTATATCTCTTGCTAGGTTGAATTTTGATTGATTGATTGATTATTGATTGATTGATTGATTATTGATTGATTGTTAATGTATGTTTATCGATTTAAAAAAGAATAAATTAATCTTATTACCATTTTTTTATTTAGCCGGTCATAGTGACAGGGCGCGACCCGGACCCATACCGAACCCGGAAGTCAAACCTGTCGTCGCTGCCTAGTACTGACCTGCGTGAGCGGTTGGGAAAGGGCAGTGCTGGCGTTTTACAAAATTTTTAGTTATAAAGGAGGCAATATTAAATTGTCAAACCTCTTCATTCAGAATAAACTTGATAATTGTTCTTATTCCAAAACCTGTTGCACCTGGTGGATTATATGATTTTGTCAAACTTCCTTCCTGATTCCATGCTGTTCCTGCAATGTCTAAATGTACCCACGGTGTATTTTCTACAAAGTTTGACAAAAAAGCCGCAGCAGTAATGGCCCCGGCTGCTCGTCCTCCAATGTTTTTAATATCTGCATTTTTACTTTTTATTT
>JAATVJ010000301.1 GCA_014523515.1 Nitrososphaerales archaeon TH1177
ATTGTGGACCTTCTCATATTGCAGAGATATTGGGAATAGATGATTATCTTGGAGAACTAATATATCAAGAAACAAGAAAGGCAACTAGAAATATAATTTCTAATTCTAATTTTTAATTAATTAATTCAGTTTACTTTTTTTATCAATGATATTATTTTCAAAGAATGATTTCTTCATTTCTTGTAAATGTAAAGTTATCGCATTTTTACTTTATTTTTTCTTCTTATATAACGCCACAAACACATGAGATAAATTGATAACCACAACGAGGACATATTTCACTTATTTTTATCTTTAAAATCAAATAATCTTTTATTTTACCTGCTTTTACTATTAATGGCTACTATATATCTACAAGCCTCTACATGTCAGATACATACAAACGATAAGATAGATAGTTGGGTCTAATTCGGTTGTTGTGATTGTTGTTGCAGGATGGTATGATAGGTGTCAAGTATTGAGCCACTGCATTGACACCCATCTACCCTATTATTGCTTGTTATTGTTCTATTATTTCTTTTATAAAATAATCTGCTTTCTCATTCTATGAGTTTTATTACTATCTACAAATTTTTTCATTTAATATATGAATAGTAAATTACAATTAGTCTAATTCAGGCTATGACAATAATTTGCTATTTAAATTATTTCTGAATGTTTTTATGTAATAAAGTTCTAGATATCTTTTATGTATATTCAAGAAGAGGAAAAGGAAATTATTGATATAAAACATGTTGGTCAGCATGATTCTGTTTTGGATGTAGCATGTGGTACAGGTGTTACCACAATCACTGCTGCCAGAAAAACAATTACCATAGTAATGGGATTAGATATAACTCCTGAACTCTTAATTAGAGCAAAACAACAAGCAGATATTGTTGGAATAAAAAAAGAACAGGATAAGACAAATTTATCACCCCCTGAAGTTAATAAACATGATTATAATGTAATTTCGTATTCAAAAAATTTTTCTCAAAGAAAAAATAAAATCACCTCAAGGAATTTTGAGAACTTGGTTAATTATCAACAAACAATCAAGACTATGAAAGAAATAAAGTGCAATTTTATGGAAGAACATAAGAATATCATCAATACCTATTATTCAATATATTCTAAACGTTTAGATGATATAATTTATCATAATTTGAAGAACTCAAAGACTATAGAAGAATATTCTAACACTTGTAATGAAATAAACCAATATCAAATGAATAATCAAACTAATACTACTACAAGAATAATAAATGATATTATTGATAAAAATATGGATACATTTATTAAATCAATAAAATTTGCAAATAAATTTTACTTTGACGTTGTCCAAAGTTATTATAATTATATAATGACGATTAACAAATCATCTGAGAGATAAAATCTTATTATCTTATTATCATTAGATTAACTAATAAATTTCCTGCAATAATATCTTCTTTAATTTTAGTTTCTATATTTTATAACTCGTGAATTGGTTATGATATATATATATATTGATATATTCATCCAGAAAATTCAGTTTCAGATTAAAGAGATTAGATTAGGTAAAAGATATATCATATCATTTATTTTCTTTCTAACTGTTGTGTATATTCTTTCACTTAAAACTAATAACTGATCAGATAGATGAGCCAATGCATCTTCTTCTTTTACCTTGTCAATTTATCTCTCCCTCTCTCCAAAGAGATCCTAAATTTTAATAGTAAGTTTTTGGATCGATCTGATGATTATATCTATTAATGCAAGTTTAGAAGAAAATGTAGAAAAAGGTATCACGACTTTACAAAATCATATTGGAACTAACAATTGTCCAGCAGTAAATAAAATGCTTCAATTACAAATTGATACTTTACAATGGGTTCTACAACAAAAACAAAATAGAGGATTAGAATCATTGAAACACATACTAAATGCTAAAATTGATAGATTGGAATATGAACTCAAAAAAGTAGTAAGAACAGAGATTGAAGAAACTAATAATATTATATATCAACTAGAAATGTTGAAATGCTGTAGAATTGTAATAAATAAAGATTTTAACATTTAACAAATAATTATTTAGTAATTAACTTTTTATTTTATATTGTTCAAACAACAAAGACATTATCAATGATTCTGTTGAAAATTGTTCACCTTTAACATTTATTGCTGATGAATATTTGTAAGATGATTGTAACATTTCATTAAATAATTCTTGATTATGTTTTCTTAACACAGAAGAAAAGTTATTCCATTTGTCTATTTCTCCTTTTAAAATTATAGTATTATTATTACTGGTCTTATTATCGATATTAATATCGTTGAAATTAGAAGAAAAAGACTTTACAAAATTTTTTTGTTTTAAAATTTTATATTGATGTAAAACTATTGACATCATAAGAGGATATATTCTAATAGGATTTACAGCATAAGAACAAGCAGAATTGTATAATCTGGCTATTGAAAACATATCATCAAATGCTTTTTTGTCATCTTTTTTATTCAAATATTTTCTAAATAATTTCCATTCTTTCTCCTCTAATATAGCCGCAATCCTAAATGATGGTATTGTTCTACCCATTATTTTGACAAAAGTTAATGATGATGGTAGAATATAATGAATATAACACTATTGAGGAAGAGAGGGAGTCCAACTATCAATGAACCCGAAAGAAAAATTTCTATCAAAATATTTGACTTGATATCAGAAGGTCAAAAATAATTATTATTATTATTAGTTAAAATTCTAGAAAGAACAATTTTTTATTTTAACCAAATGTAATAATATATACAGAAATAAGAATTTCTGTATGCAAAATAATATTGGGTGGGTGTTAAATGAATCTCTCCTTTTCTTTAGCACCCAATTTCATTTTTAATATCCTTACCTATTGATGAAAAAAAGAATTATTTGATATATAAAGAATAGAGAAAAATTTCTAGTTTGACTTAATAAAAATAATATTCCTTTGATTCAGATAATTCTGCTTTTAAAGAATAAACAAAAAGTATTGAATAAATTAACTAACCTACTACATGTTGAAATTCAAAATGTTCTTTTCTTTCTTCTCTTGTAATAAAGTTGAGTTTGCATACAGGGCATTGTATTATAAAATTTTTTGACATGATAAAGTTACACATTCGCTTCTAATATAGTTTGAATGAACATAATATTAACTACTTTGATAAACTCTTAATTCGCTTCTAATTTAGTGATCAAATTTCTGTTTTACTTCTTCCCTTTTACCTTCAGCAGGAACTTCATAATATACCAATAAACCAATTAAATCAGTCTTAAAATCTCCTATCTCTGTTAACCATGAATGTTACCATTAGGTTCTCTTACAATATCTGATAGCATCTCATATTATTTTTGTATTTTTAAAATAGAATCAATAAGCAGTTCATAAGAATTATCTATCTTTGGTTTTCCTGTATAAGTTAAATGTAAAATAAATGTATCAACAACAAAAATAAGAAAAAGCCATTGAAAGTATCATCTAAATTTCTTATTTATATTATTTAAAGAAATCAGAAATATCCGTCTGTCTAGTCTTGGAACGTAGTTGTTTATATATTCTAAAATTTTGTTTATATTTTTCTTCAGTTCTACTAACCTCATTGAAAGGTATTTTATAATCTACACTAGGGAATGGTCTTATTTTATTTTTCAAATTCATCATTTCTGAAAATAACTTTGCAGTCATTGGACCAAAACCAGCATAATGATTGTTTGCTGCTATTATAGCAGTTTTAACATTTTTTCCATTGTTTTGTATATCTTTGAGTATATTTACCCACAATTGCATTTCTTTGGTTCTATCTTTTTTTATTTTACCAAAATCTCTTTCATCAATACTTCTATCTCCTATTAGTCTTA
>JAATVJ010000302.1 GCA_014523515.1 Nitrososphaerales archaeon TH1177
ATAAAATTCTAATTCCATTTTAATCAAAAATAAGCATATTTGTAAAATTTCAATAGATTTTGATATGGTATTAATATCTTCTTTAATGATAGACTCATTAAATTTAATTCTTAAGATATGTATTTCATTTTGAACTATTTCTTTAAGCTTATTGAGATTATTGAAAATCTTTATTTTCTGATCTAATACCCATTGTAAAGTATCAATTTCTAAAATTAAAGATTTATTATGATAATCATTTTTAAACGGTTCTAATTCGAATCGCGAATTTGATAATGCTTTTTCTATTATTATTTCTATGTTAGGGTAATTATGCTTATTCAATTTATTTTTCCTCTTCAGAACTAGTTTAGGGATTGATTATTTTAATCCAGGATCACCTTAGAGAGAGGGAAAGAGGGGACTTAAAATATCATTATGATAATTCAAAATAATTGATTAAAAGAATTAATAAAAATAATCTTCACGTAATAGAATTAAATAAGTCTATTAGTAAATCAAAATTACTAAATTTAAAAGATCAGATAATTAAAACATTACATATATAGTTTTATTGCGTTGACACCACAAATATTATTGTAAGGGAATTGTTAATTTAGACCAAAAATTGCCATAATTATTTGTTCGAAATTCGTCTTCAACTGCATAAATATTATAACGTTGAGTACAATATTTATATATTTGTTTGCCTAATATTATAATAAATATAACCAAAAAAATGCAATCCATAATTCAATGTGAAATATGTGATCCTAGTGAATCCAAAATGATCACTGATGTTGAATCTGGGGAGATTATTTGTAATAGATGCGGTATAGTTGTAGAAAGAGATTTAGAAGATACAAAAAAGATATGGCACAAAGCAGGCGATAATGTAAGTGATACAAGAAACGGAAATCCATCTTCTCTAACTCTTTACGATCAAGGACTAACAACAAAAATAGGCAACACAAATAGAGATGCTAGTGGAAATATCATCAATTCTATGATGATGGCACGTCTTAATAGAATGAAAAATCTAGATAAACGATCTCAGATAAGTAAATCTGCTCGAAATTTGAGTCGTGCATTTAGACAATTAGATTCATTAAAGGATAAACTCGCTTTATCAACTGCTGTAATAGAAAAAACAGCGTATATTTATAGAAAAGTACAAGAGGCCGGTTTAGTTCGGGGAAGAAAAGTAAATACTGTTTTAGGAGCATCTCTATATGTAGCCTGTAGAGAGTTTGAAATACCAAGGACTTTAAGAGAAATATCTGCAGTTAACAACGAGAAATATCGAGAAACCTCAAGAGTTTATCGACAAATTGTTTTGCATCTTGGAAAACAAGTACCACGAATAAACCTTTTTCGATACGTAGAAAAAGTAGGAAAAAAGGCAAAACTTGAAGAAAAAAATATACGCGAAGCATTACGTCTGATGAAAAAAGTTCAAGAAACAGGATTAAGCGCCGGCAAAGAACCTATGGGAATTGTCGGAGCAGTCATTTATCTATCACTTCCAAAAAGTGATGAAAATATCCGACAACGCATTATTACACAAGCAATAATTGCAGATGCAGCAGGAGTTTCTGAAGTTACAATTCGAAATATCTACAAAGAAATTGAAAAGAAGCTTTCACTAGGATAAATTACCAAATTTTTTTATGTTAATAGTTATGTTAACCAATAGTTTCTAATTATTAGGCTTAAAATTAAACAATTTGATTTAATAATCAGAATTTTGATATTAATTTAAATATCATAGAATTCTTTTTATAAGAATCAGAATTTATATCCTTTAGAATGGAAAAATTGAATAATATTTCTCATATATTTAAAAATTTCTCATAATATATAAGATTTTTTGAGCCTTAGACTGAATTGATCCTGTTCGAAGGGATCTAATTTTAGTAATTTCATCCTTGTAAGAAATCTTATTTTTTTCATAAGATATGTGGCGAGAATTGTACCTGTTCTGCCTTTTCCTTCTGCCCAATGCACTAATAATGGTTTGTTCTCTTTAGTAATTCTATTATTGATATTATCTATAAACACATTACTTCTATTCATGATATTATTATCATTTTCAATAATTAAAAATCCTAGAATAATAGATTTATAAATATAAAGCCATAGCCCTTTCCTCCAAAATAGTAGTAGTAGGAGCACACCAGTATAACAATGGGGCTATGACTAGACTAGAGTTCTTTCTTTTCTTTGGATTACAGAGTATATTATTTTATTAAATATACTATTTAATAATTTAAAGCCATAGCCCTCCATCATCATCACGGATCGAACGACTGGCCAAGGAAACGACGTAATGTGTTGTAGGAGGCTATGACGATGATACTTGTCTTATTATTTGGTTAGGTGTATACAATATGCCAATTATACTATTTAATAATTTGAGATAATTTAATTGATTAATTGGTAAACAAATGAATGATAAAAGCCATAGCCCTCTAACATTTGGAGAAAAATTAAAAGATATGACATGCAATTGATTGGATTACACTGCTGTAAATATATATAAATAATAAAATATTTAAAATTTAATTTCAGATAATTTAATAGTAGTATAAGAAAAATGCCATAGCCCTCTAGAATGAAATCATTATTCAAGTCTATAGGAGGCTATGGTACATTGCTAGGTTTGATAGATTATTGAGGTAACTTGTATAACACTATCAAAATATATAAAATTATACCTGCAATCTAAGATTCACTAACTATTCATTTAATAATTTAAGAAATTTATTGGTAAAAAGAAGAATGCCATAGCCCTCCTATCTATATATAATGCCTATCTGCCTTTTTTTTATTTTGTAGGAGGCTATGGTATGTAGATGATGATATAGGATTACAGATTATATAAGATAATATCATTAAACTATATAAAATTTATTTATTTATTTATTTATGTATGTTATACTTGCAATCCAATATCTTCTAACGTTATTTTTTTGATTATTCTCTGTATTTCCCTTCCGTTTATTTCATTATGGAGATGGATTTCAATTGGTCTACTATTATTTCCATCTTTTGACTAGTATATAGTTCTAATTACTCAATAAAAAACATTAGAGATATACAAGTTTTATGACTAGTACACTTTAAGGGCTGTACTCTTTAACAATCTTATGCGAAATAAAAATCTAGTCATTCTTCTTTATGAATGGTGGAATATTGATGAGGATAATAATAATAATATTCCATACGAATTAGAATGTAAAGAAGTAGAAAATTATGATAATGTTATGGAATCACGTCCTAATTATAAAAACATATTCTATAATCTTGCTTTAGTGTATAAACAAAGGCTGAAGAAGATTTATTTAGCAAAGATAAAAGGGTGTTCCTAGTAAATCTATAATATTATAATCATTTCTTTATTTTTTGTGTGAACATATAATATAACTACCTATCTATGCCTATCCATCACATCATGATGGACTTTTTCAAGTGAGTATATCACTTTTTACAAATTGGATTTATTAATTATTGCCATAGCCTGAACATATGACAAACACATAATAGGTCTAGATAGATAATTGCATGCACAACAAGTCCAGGCTATAACTTAGACTGGCTATTTATTTTTCCTATGATAGTGGTACTAGTAGTATATAATTAATGAATTACTTATCAATTTTGAAACTATTCTCCTACAGAGTTTTAAATTAAATAATGTTATAGAAATTATTGAATTGTATTGTATTGTCATAGCCTGAACTGGACATATATAGTAGTAGGATTATGGAAAACGATGGCTCAGACTATGACTGATCTTGACTTGTCCTCTTATTTGCCTAGATTCTTTGTGATTGAAGGTACAATTTA
>JAATVJ010000035.1 GCA_014523515.1 Nitrososphaerales archaeon TH1177
AAAAGTAGCATCAGCTCTCAAAAAAAGAGAGTAATGCTGGTATTTGAGGATGAAACCATAGTAACACAGAAACCATGTATAAAAAAATCAATGAGTTTTGAAGGTGAACAACAAAAAATTAGACATAATGGCAGTAGAAAGAGATTCTCAATGTACATATCCATGTTATGGCCTGAACAGAATCTGTTGTATGATTTCTATTACAGATCAAATTCCACAAATACCATAAACCATTTAGAGAATCTCGAGATGCATGTAAAGCAAAATGGTTGGAAAAAAATTGTACTTGTATGGGACAATGCCTCATTTCATATAAGCAAAATTACAAGAGAATATGTCAATGCACAGAAAAAAGAAGACTGGCTCACTGTAATACACCTTCCAAAGAGGGCACCATACCTGAATCCAAATGAAAGAAAAGTAAATCAGAAGATAAAATCAGATGTATGTGCAAATAGATTCTATACCAATATAGAAGAACAAAAAGATGCAATATCAGAATATCTGGATAAAAGATTTGGAAGATGGTATAACGACATTCGTGATGACACTTGACTTAGAAACTATAGAAGAAACTAATTTGCTAACATTAAGTCTTTTAAAATATATCAAACAATTTCAATAATATCTTAAAAGACCTATACGATTTTTAGATTGTTCCTTGTTAAAATTTCCTACCGTCTTGATCATTGTTATTATTATAGGAAGATTAAAGATTAATTATCTAATCTAGTAATCCTTTTTCTTGATTGTCTTTGTTGATGTTATTAATATTCTTAGATCTTTATTATTATAAGTTGATGATCTTGTATTGTTGTTTATGGTGGTTGCTCTTGTGGTAACTCTTGTATCGGAGGAGTGGGCTACAATATGGAGGACAAATTTCTTCACTAATAATCATGCCATCGTTATTATCATCTAATATTGGTGGTGGTGATTTATCCTGTCTTTGTGCTGTCTCTTCTCCTTGTGCAAACACATTTTCAAATATTGTTGGTATTCCGGCAATTATAGCAAATGCAATAAAATACGTAATTACTATTGAATTCAATTTTGAATTCATACTGCCTTTAGTTTATCAAATTATTTAATATCTATTTTTTCAAATTTCAATAGTAAGTCTTTTATATTTGCGTTATTTTTGAATTAAATCTTGAAAATGTTATTGAACCTTACTAGTATACGGGCTCGGAGGTGTATCAACTGTTTTTGACACAATTTTGTAGTTCAGTATGTTAATCGATAAAATTTATCAAATTTGTCTAATCTTTGTTAATACTTGAATTGTAATATTGTATTATAGATCCCATATAGTAATATAAAAAATTAATTAAAATATTTAATATGTACTGCAATATCTGATAAATATCTCTTTAAATCTCTTTTCTCTTTCTTGATCCAAAGAATACTTTATTGTAGGTATTCTTAATATATGATAAATGACAAATCTCTAATTATACTGATTCGACATGTGAAAAGAACAACTCATCAAAAAATCTAAGGAATTCTTTATTGTGAATAATATCATCTCCGAATATACCAAAGCTTATTACTTTGCCTTTCTCATATTCCAATTCATAAGCAGCGACAAGAATATTATAAATCGATTGAGCTTCATAATCTATTAAAATATTTACATTTGGATTGGTTATATATTGTTCTTCATGTTGAACGTACGAGAATGGATTGTTCTTAAAGTCAATATAACATCCTTGACCACAATTGAAGAAATTGCTACCTACCCATCGTGAAGTTTCTGTTTTCCATCTTTCCAAAACCGATATCCAAGCCTTCTCTCCATCAAAAGCCCAACTATGTCCTTGAACTAGATTAATCTCCTCATCAATAGGATTGTAATCAACTTCTGCATAGAATATATTTGAATTGAGTAAAATAAGAATACCTCCATTTTCTACAAACTTTTTGAAATTGTGATATTCTTCTTCAGTTACATATTCTTGATGTCCAAGAATAATAACGTCATATAGATTCTGATGATTATCATCAAAAACTAATCCATTATGGACATTCTGGTCTGTTAAAAATGATGTTTCAATATTTTGTGATAAGGATGAAATCCTATTCTCGAGATACTCTAAACCATCAGCGCGTGAATAAAGGAAACCTTCTGTCATGTTTGGAACATTTGCTGATAATAAATGAAGATCTGTAGTTACAAATTCATTTTCATTGATGAATGCATATTTTTTATAAAAAGTGTAAAATGAATCATCTTTGTAGTTGTCGTAGGCAGCCATTGTGAATGTAGGCATTACAAATGCTATTTTATTACCATCTTTCAATTGAAAAGGAATAATATTTGCTGTTTCATCTTCTTTATCTTCAAATAATTGGTCTGTTATTTGTCTATTTTTAATAATTTCTTTTAAATAATAATTCTGAATGGTCATCTTTGTTAATTCTTTTTGATCATAATCCTTTGTATACAGGTCTTCATAATTATCTGTATTATCTTCTCCTTGGGAATATACCTCAATTGAGGGTTGAATTACAGGAAAAATCACTATTATTGATATAAATAGCGGAACTGTAAACTGCACAATAACTTTTTTCTCATTTAGTTTAAATAGTAAATGTAAGACTATCTCTATTCATTTGTTTACTTCTTTCTTATGTTACTAAATTTCTTATTTTTTTTAATAACATTATAATTTATTATGTTAATAGATTAAAAACTATTTCTCAATTCTTAACAAGCTTTCTTAAACATTAGATGATTAATTCTCAAGGTAAATTCTTGTGATAGAGTATTTTGATATCAGTTGGATGCTCTAACATACTTCAAATATTCAATGAATTCTATCAAAGTTGCATTATCTTTATTTGATAATTTGTGAACTTTTTCTACTGTATCTTTTAACTTTGTTAGTATTTCTCTTAGGTTCTCCTTTCTTTTATTACATTTTTATCCAAAATATATGAACTCAATTGGTTAACGGGCTCGGAGGGCTTCGAGTTTGACATGTAGTTGGGATCTGTCTTTTACAAATTTAAACTTTAACTTTTTAAAATAAACGTGACTGTTTTAAAGTATCTTTACTGTACAAAAATTTTAAAACTAGCTTCTCTCATTGGGTCAAATTTCGGAGGTGGACCCTCATTACCCTTGAGCAGATCAACCACTCGCATTTCTATATTATGTTCTCCCGGAGATAAATCATGTAAAAATACGAAATACCCAGTAGCTAGTGCCTTATATGTACCAGGATTGATTTTTCCCCAAATGTCTATTGGATTCTCAGGAATTGTAATATTAAAAAAGTCAGTCTTTACTAATGATCCGTCAAGGTCCACATTTTTATCATCTACGGTAACCTTCATGTTGTTAAGAGGAGTAAGAATATTATCAGCACATTCTACTATTTCTGTATCAGTCATTGGACCCTCAGTACTATTATCGCAGAAAGTCGTTGTTATTGGAAGCAGGATGGCTTTACCAAGCGGAATATTGCAATTATAGTTGATCTTACCTTCGCCTGGGATAATATCTGGTAGAAACCATACTGGACCATTTTGCATAACAGAACATCTTTTAGAATCAGAATAATCTTTTACTGGATGTTTGTCGAGAGGAATACCTACCCACCATGTCCACCATTTTGCTACCCATTCTGAATATGGAGTACCGTAAGGCTAAGAATCTATTGTGAATATATCAAAAGTTGATCTGGTTGCTTCTGTAGTAGTAGCAGCAACAGTAATTATTCCATTCCAACTGAGAATAATGATAAACAGAATAGGAATTAATAGACGAACAAATAACAATTTCATATCTAGCATAATCTTGCCTATGATTTAATTCTTTATTAAATAGTCTTTTTCCTTATCTGAACTGTGTTTCTTTTTTTCCATAAAAGTTTTTACAGTATTATGTTCTCAGTATTAAGGATTAGCTGAGTATTGCAATTGTCAAAGATCCTAAAGTATCTTTTAGGTTCAACAAGTATTATTATTGGGATCGGATTTGTAGTTGTTCTTCTTCATATTGTTGATATGAGTGCAGGTGATACTTGGGCTTTGCACATGAATGACCGTAGTTCATTTCAACATATAACAATATATTTTATAATAACAGTGACATCACTAATTATCCAAGCTTTCCTTCTTATGGTCTCTGTAAAGTTAGCATTTAAAACCTAGAAAGCAATCTCACAACTATCTCTTATAATTCGATATCTTTATGTAGCTTCACATATTGCAGTAATGAGCTCTATTGTGTATCTATTGCTAGAACAAATAGTAACATCTAGATATCATACGGTTTTACTCGAATTAATAGTTGCACTAAGTTTGATACCATCAGTTTTAATTCTGATCTCATTAGCATATACAAGTCTTAAGTCATTTTCATCAACTAGAAGTAAAGTCGTTATGGTGTATGGTATATCTATAATTGCAATTGCAGTACAATTGATTATTGCCTTTTGTTATATAGAGATCAATCTTCATAGCAAACCTGAAATCATAACTCCTGATAGGAATCCATGGGCATCATATTTCTATACAGATTTACAAAGTAAAATATCATTGATGTATGAAGTTAGTGAAGCTATATCATTTATTATAATATGGATAGCTTTGATATTACTTACTAAACAATATATCAAAAAGATAGGGAAAGTAAAATATTCTATAACATTGAGTATTCCGATGATATACTTTCTACTTCAGTATTCTCCACTATTGTTAGAACAATTAGGAACATTAAGTTTTCTTGTTATGGCAGAAGGATCATTATTCTTGTATATTTACAATTTTATTTTAAATACAGTTAATATAGGAACAGGAATATTATTTGGAATCTCATTTTACTTATTAGCTAGATCTCTAGCCTATTATGATTTAAAATATTATCTAATAATATGTGGTACTGGAATCATGATTATCTTTAGTAGCGGTGTTTCAACAATCGTAACCTTGGCTCCATTTCCATCATGGGCAATTGTTTCGCTTTCATTTGTCTTGCCTGCATCATTTCTATTTTTAATTGGACTTGATTCAGCAATATACTATATTGCAAGTGACACTTTGATACGCAGGTATTTATATAGACATATGGATCAGTTTGAATTATTCCAAGCTCTGGGTTATACAAAAGCTTCTGACATTATTGAACAAAAGATACGTAAACAACTCGATAATCTAAAAGATAAAACATTTTTTAAACCTTTATCTGAATTGGAAGATACGAAACAGTATATCGAGAAGGTAATAGTAGAAATGAAACAATCTGATACGAAAATGGGTAATTCAAAGTCAGATTAATTTTCCGATCAAGTTAGGAAATAATTTATGTACATACAAAGTAATAATTATCAATTGTATCTACTTTAAAAAATAACTTGTGAGGTGGGATATTAATTAGATACCAATAAACTTATTAGTAACATAAAAATGAAAGGTTTGAATTCTTATTATAACATGGTTCAGTAACATAATATTAAAAGTTATTGTTATCAAAATAGGACTCACCATATTCTATGAATTTGCAGTCATTATCTGAAGAATAATAACCTAATTTAATATCCTTTGATATGTAATCCTTCTTCATCATATACAATATCCTTCATATGAAAAATTTTATATCTATTCTCAAACAAGTATTCCATTTCTTTTTCAAATAAATCTGGATTTATATTATAATCATCATTAGAGTAATCTACACTATGGTAAATGAGAATCGGAATTGCTCCAATTGTATTTTCAGTATTGTATTTGGTTTGACTTTCTACAATGTCTATAAATTGTTCATACATCTCCTCATCTGAATATCCACCAGATTTTTTATATGCTTCATGACTTAGACCAGTTATTGTATATTTTTTAAAATATTCCTCTTCATTATTTTTAATTGAATAATGATGACATTGATTTTTGTATTTATCATCATAATTAACAATAAAATGTTCATATTCTTCATCCTTGTATTGAAATAACATAAGTGGTTCAGAAGCAGTTCGAGCAATATAGTAATTGTCAGCAATAATTTTTAGTATTTTTTTGTTATCATCTCCATCATTATATGGAAATGAGAAACTGGTTACTTTCAGTCCATTATCTTGTAAACATATTTTGGATTCAATAATTTCATAATCCATTTCTTCTTCTGATAATTTGCTAAGTTTTTTATGATTCATAGAATGAGAGCCAATTTCATGTCCTTCTTCTTCAAGTGTTTGAATATTATTCCAATTCATTCTATTTTCTTTGTCTACATTATTACAAATTATATAGAATGATGCCTTAAAATTGAATTTATCTAAAATTGGTTTTGCATAATTATGCTGGCTTAACATTCCATCATCAAATGTTATGATTGCTGCTTTTATTGGTTCAGCCAAGGTATAAGACATCAAAATAGATGTAAAAGAAAATAATATTATTGTAATTAACAATGATGCTATTATTAACCAATACATCTAAAAATTTCAAAAAGAGGCTAAAATATTTAGATATTGCTTTAAATAATTATCTAAAGTTATGATGTAATTTAATATTATGTATTCTTGAGTAAAAGCATTCTTATTTGCTTTACCATTATGATTTACTATTAAACTTATTAGTAAGGGCACAAACGGAGATTTTCGAATTCTCATTATATCAGGGTTCAGTAACATAATATATTAATTATTATAAAAAAGTAAATATATTTAATCATCTAAAGCAATGTAGATTGAATTTTAAACTTTACTTTATACTACTTACAATTTCTACCTTATCGTTAGCTTTATTTGCCTTCATGATTAGTATGGCTTCTGATGTATATGCTAGTTATGTGGTTATTTCAAAGTGGGGTTCGTACGGTATGGCTAATGGACAATTCGATGCTCTCTTTAGTGCTAATGTTGATTTGTCAGGTAACGTGTTTGTAGCTGACACCATTAATAATCAAATTCAAAAATTTCAATTATCCAATCCTTGTCCAGCTAGCACTACTCAAATTGTTTTGGGTGTTTGTTTTGTTACGAAATGGGGTTCTCAAGGTACTGCTAAT
>JAATVJ010000303.1 GCA_014523515.1 Nitrososphaerales archaeon TH1177
ATTTCAAATGTTTCAAGATTTTTTTCTATTCCAATAAATTTTCTGTTTAATTTCAATGCTGCTATACCCGTAGTACCAGTTCCCATCATTACATCTAATACTGTTTGGTTAGCAAGTGTTAGATTTTTGATAATATATTCTGCTTCAACTGTTGACTGTTGCCATTCATGCTCTATTTTTAATGGAGGAGTAGATTCAATATAATCGCCTATTGTATTTGAAACTACCAAGTCATTTACTCTTTCACCTTTAACATACCACAACAATGGTTTCCATTCTGCAAAGACATATCTTGGATGTATTTTTGTATGATGTCCTGAATGCTTGACTGCCAATGTCCACCAGTATTTAAGATTTATAGAATTAGTATTATTATTAGTTAAAGAAAATTCATTGAAAATGTTGAATACTTCATCTAATATTATATGCCCTACAAAGAAAACTAAACTGCCACCTGGTTTTAATACTCTAACAGCTAATTTGCCTAATTCTTGATATAATGGCAGATATTCTTTGCCATAAGGAGGATCTGTAAAAATAAGATCTATAGAATTATCTGCAATTTCCTTTTGTGACCTCTCTATGAAATCTCCTAAAATAAGTTTACAACTTTTGGGAATCTCCGGTTTCGGTTTTTCTTCTTCTTCTTCTGATTTGTTTAATAATAATTTTTTCCTTGCTTTATCATTTTTAAGTATTTTGTGTGCTTTGTTTACACTAATTTTTTTTGAATCCATTTTGTCTAAAAGTGGTTGATATAGCTCGGGTTCTTCTTCTATTGCATTAACAATTTCTTCTGCTTTTTTAAGTGTATCATGACTTACTCCTACAAATCCGGCTACTTTTTCCCTGCTCCTTCCACTATCGCTACTACCGCCTTGTGAAGAATCTTCACAAGGTTTACCTGTCCATTTTCTTTCTCTAGCTTTCTTTCTCTCATATGGTTCGATTGCTCTTTTTATAGCAACCATTTCAGAGATGGTCCACTCTTTACGATAATGGTTTGCAGAAAATTCACCTAAGACTATCTTTTGAAGATCAACTTTAAAGCATGGAATTTCTTTTTTTCCTAAGGACTCGAAAGCAAGTATTCTTCTTTGTCCGTCGATTAGCTCATTATTTTCATTGTTGATAACTATAGGTTGTAATAAACCCAAATTGTTTATGTTATCTGCTAATGCATCAATATCCCCAAATTCCTTTCTGTATCTCTCTTTGATTATGATATCTTTTATTGGAATTGTATTTTTTTCTCGTTGTAATCGTTCTTGTTGATTTGGTTGTTGTTGTTCTTGCTCTTGTTCTGATAAAGTCAAATTAGTTTGGAACCTCCTTTATTATTTATGTTATTTTTACAAGGATGTTTCATCATTCCCCACTTGTCATCTCTGAGAGTACAATTATGGCAAAACCAACGATCTGAATTTGGATGTACTCTGTCAATGTTATTGATAATATCGGAATCATAATTTCCAGTTGAAAGATCTGATTCAGAGATCAAAGGATTTGTAAATAATCCTGCTTGTATTTTTAATGCCTTAGGTTGCTCGGAAGGAATGAGCTGTTGTAGTTCAGTGATCTCTTTGTCCTTAGCATTAGTAGTATCGTATGACGAATATGACAGATATGACACTTCTGTAGAATGTGTATTGTTTTTCTTGACATTATTTTCATCTATTTTTAATTTTAAATCATGGTTTTCCTGTATTTTTTCCTCATCATTACTTGTTAAGTCTGTAGACTTACTACTATCCTCTAATGAATTATCTTGATCATTTTGATCTATACCTTCTGTAAAAGTGTCATAAGTGTCATAAGTGTCATTAGGATTTTGAGCAGTAGAATCTTCATCATCCTTTTTCTCTTCTTTTCCTTCTTCCTCGTCCTCTTTAATTATCTTTATTCCGTCAATTATTGAGTAGTTTTCGACTAACTTGTTTAGAGTCTTTTGATTAAAGATTAGGCCTCTTCCTTTTTCAGGATCCCTATATAGTTTAGCTCCAAACTTGGTTTCACAAATTTTTGTTATGCTATTTTTAGATACACTCCCATATCCTTCTAAATACCATGAATATGGTTTGTCTTGCATCTCACCATTAGGATACTTTATTTTTAATTCTTGCCAAATCTGATCATTGTATAATATTTCACCGTAGGTTGATACAAGATTTATAATAAAAGTTAGTATTGCAGAATCCAGAGAGTCTATTTTTTCCTGATTCTTCTCGATCAGATATTTAGATAAGGATTTTACGATATCGTTAACTGACTCTGTCTTCTGAAAGAGTCTGATTAATGGTTTTGTTAACTGTTTATACCTGTTCTTGATATTTAGCTTGACATCTGGTATTGTTTCATTATTGTGTAATAATCTATACATTAATAATAATTTTCGAGTATCTTCAAGCTCTTGATATAGTTCTTTGAACTGTTCATCTCCTGAACCATCAACAACCTCGGAAATATCAAATTGAGGGTCACCTGGTACTGCCTTTAATGGTATTATCCTTTCAAGAAAACCTTTTGATTTTACTTTGTCTGGCATTTTTTCAGAAGCAAACATCTTGAAACCAAATAAAAAGAAGCCTTGCTGTCTTGAAGATTTTCTTTTAGAATTATCTGAATTATTATTGTCATACATTCTTGTTACTTTTGTACCAGTTCGATAACTGACTTAGTACATTTTCTTTTTTTCAAATTGGTTATCTATATCACCTATTTCATCTTCTAGCATAATACATTGTCCTTCCTCAAATTGACTTCCAAAATTGTAAATATTGGCAGGTGTTATTGCTACATCAAGTATCGGTCGATATCCAAGAAATGAAAATATTAATAATATGTTGCTCTTTCCTGTGTTATTGTCTCCAACAATTAACAAGTAATGAGTCATTCCTAATTTGTCTTGGAAATATGTAAAGATAATATCAGCAGCTAAAATATTGATAAAGTCCTCATCTATGTCTATATATTTTTTCAAGATAGACTTTACTTTCCTAAAGAGCGAATCAAGAGTCTCTTTTTTTGCCAGTTCGATAAAAAGATTTATCTCCTCTATTGAATGGAAACTATATTCTTTGCTTAGGTATTCAATCCTTTCAGGAGGTACTATATCAAAATCAGATAAAGAAATTTTTGAGGATAAAATTGGTTTTCCATCTACTATCTGTATAAAAGCTGCTACTTTGTTATCTACCAATATAGATTCTGCTAATGGTATTCCTAGAGAACATTTGTTGATAACATGGATCTTTCTGGTTTCCTTCTCTCCTTTCTTTTTATTTTCTTTAGGATCTTCAGAATTTTGTTCTGTTTGTTCCTCTTCTTTTTTTCGTTCCTGTTGTTGTTGTGTTATAGTTATAGTATTATAATTTGCATCTATTGTGTCTTCAATCAATGAAATATGAGAATCTTGTACTCCTTTCTTTTTACATTCCCTTTGAAAATTACTTTTCATTGTATTCCAATTTTTGTTATAATGCCAAATGATTCGTATATTATCATAGACATGATTTAGATCAAGTATGAAATTTTTAGTATCTATTTCAAAGAAAATATCCTCTATTATTTCAGTGTCTTGAAGCTTTTTAGAAGGTTCTAACTCAATTAGATTATTGTTATTTTCAAAATCTGAAAAATCTGAAAATTTCACTTTAGACCACTAACTTACGAATGAGGACACCTTCTGAAGTACCCTCCACAATAACATGACTAGGTTCATCTAATCCATATTCTTTAGCAAAGTCTCGAGGAATGACTAGAGTGCATGAATGTCTTCCAGTCAACCATGTTTTTATTATTTCCTTCTTGTTATTCTTGTCAGTATTGTCCATCATCATTATGGCTATCAAAAGTAATATTTAAGATATAGGTAGACCTATACCCATATCATGTTAAATGAGAATATGTTAATGATATCAACCTTTAGACCTATAGAATTAGGTCCGGTTGAATTAGATATTTTAGAATATATAGGACATTCTACATCTATTTCAGTTTATCAAATATACAAAAATTTACAAGAAAATAGATGGAAGAAGTCTATTTCGTACAAGAATATCCATAAAAGAGTAATACGGCTCCTAGAATTAAAACTGATTTATGAAATAAAAGGAAATTTTCGAAGAGGAGCTAAACCTTATCGAATAACAACGCATGGACTAATCAATTTTTTAGGTAATCGTGGAAGTGAAAGTCATAGATTCATCTTGAACAATAAAGATAATTTATTAATACGTTATCTGTTACTAGAATACTTTGAAGAAAAAACTCTTGATTCTTTTTATCTTTTAAAATATTTTCCAGGAGGCAACATAAGAGATTACATACATGATTGTTGTTCTTTGATTGTAAGAAAATGTAAGAGTCTATGGAATTTTATAAAAAAGTTTGAACTAGAAGAAATTTTGCCAAAGGATGAAAGTATTCAAAAATATCTTTCGTATTTAGATGGAAAACCTATTGATGATAATGTATTACAAGAAATTGATATTTACGAAAACAAATTAAAAGAAAAAATGAAAAATTTTCCTGATAAAGAATTATTACGTTACTATCAATCTAACGATTATTCATTTTACAAGAAAGAGATAGAAGAAACAGAAGAAATTGTGGAAGAACCACCTTTTCCTTTTGGATTAATATATGTTGAAATGTCATTTTTGGAAGCAGAGTTAGAAGATAAAGTAAGACTATTAACTTTCGATTTAATTTATGAATTAGGAGATATTATTAATACACAAGAGATAAAGTCTTTTGATGCATTAGAAGAATTAATATCAGAAGGCAGAGACAATTCTTTGCCTAATATGTTAAAGGACAGAAAATTTTTAGAAATGGTAAAAAGCATTAAACAAAATTTTGATTCCGGTTATAACCAATTTATCTATTATTATAATAGAAAATTTTTCTATCTCCAATAATAAAAATCTATTTTAGATAAATATAATTTTATTGATTATTACGTTTTAGATTATTTATTTCATTCATAAGTTCCATTACTTGATCAGATAAAGCTGTAATTGCATCATCTCTTTCTTGAAGTTTTGATTTAATAAGATATTCATTATTTTCATTTTTTTCTCTTAACTCTTGAACCTCTTTTTCTATTATTGCATTATTGTTATTCTTGTTTATTGTCAAGATAGTAATTGCCTTCAAATAATCATTAAGAATTTCCTTTTCAGAAGGTTTGTAATAACAGTCGGACACTCCTATCGTATGACCCATAAGTATTTCTACATTTATTGATTTCATTACCTGTTCACAATGAGTTTTAAAGAATTTTCTAAATCCATGAACTGTTTTAAATTCATGTCTTCTTTCTCCATTCTTTAGCTGGTGTCTTATCCCTTGTTCCCATAATGCTCTATCAATAAGACGTTTGATTGCGCTGCTTTGAAGTTTCTTTGGCATAGTAGCTAGACCCCATTTCGCGCCATATTTGACATTTGTTGTTTGCCATATATCTCTTATAATCCACGAGTCTTGATTTATTTTCTCTCCAAAAGATTCACGAAAGTCCATCCATTCCTTTATCGCTCTAAATGCTTCAGGAGTAATGAATGTAAAGTACTCTTCTTTGTCTCCTGGATATATTGTCATTTTGGCAGCAACAATATTTCCTTTATCATCTCTTATTGGAGCTATATGCTTCCATCTTAAAGTTTCAAATGCACCAACTCTTATTCCAGAAGAAAGTAAAATCAAAACAATAGGTTTAATCCTTCTATCAGGGTATTCTATTAATTTTTGAATTTCTTCAATTGTTGGTGCTCTGTCTTCCGCAGCACTATTTCCTCTTGGTATCCCTTTGTTTAATTTCTGCCAATTTATGATAATGTCATTCATTACGCAAAAGAGTTTAATTGCTTTGAAATAATTTGGAATAGTTGATTCAGCAATCTCTCCTTTTTGTGCTCGTTGTTTTTGGTATTGTGCAAATTCAACAAGTTTATTGGTCAACCATCGAGGATTTTCTATC
>JAATVJ010000304.1 GCA_014523515.1 Nitrososphaerales archaeon TH1177
ATCATCACCTTTGCCTCCGTCAAGTTCATCATCGCCTTCATCACCATATAAGATATCGTCATCATTACTTCCATCAAGTTCATCATCTCCATTTTTACCGTAAATTATATCATCCCCATCTCCACCATCTATTTCATCATCTCCATCTCCCCCACGAATTTTATCATCACTTGGTGTTCCTTCAATAGAGACAGCGACTTCTGGTCTTACTTGTGAACCGCTTTCAGATGCTTCATTTTCTAGAATTAGAGTCGAGTTAGTTTGAGAATTGACAAATTGTAAAGAAAATAAATTCAAAAACAATATTATAAAAAAGAATAAATACCATGCCAAGTCGAATATCTTTCTTATAAGATTCTACCAATTTATATATTTCAACACATTTCTCCAAATAATTTTTCAAAATAATTTTATTTCATTTAAACTACATTTGAACAATAATCTTGATACACTATTTAATGAATCACCAACCTTGAGCTAATAATAGTTATTTGTATTATTTAGAGTGTTTAATTGCCTTAATTCTTTTTACCTATAGCAGAAAACTATGAGATATCATTTTTTAAAGCAACATAAAAAAAATAATAAAAAATAACTTTTAGGAATTAAATTACATTACATTACATTATTATTGGTTATATGTAAATCTTGTATAATATACCATCATTAAAAGATAATACATATAGGAAACCATCTGGCCCAATTTCTATATCTGTAATTGAATCGAAACCAGTTCCAAAAATGATTGAATCATCTTCTTCATCATTATCAATAACTTTGTCTAAAATATCTTTATTTGTTGTATCTAGTAAAATATTATCCCTTTTTTCATTTAGCGATAAAATATATATATTTCCTTCATTATAATCTCCAACAATCATCTTATCAAGATATTGTCGACCCAATTTTGAAGAATTAAGAAATTCTATATCTGTTAAAGCCACAGGATCTTTCCAACTTAACTGTGGATCAGAATAGAAAGAATTGGGTATTACTTGAAGATCATTTAATGAATTATCAGACCTAGACATCGGACCCATAAATTGAACCCATCCACTATTAAAACCAGGTTTAACTATATTAATCTCGTCATATTCACTAGGTCCATTTTCAGTTTGCCATAAAGTTCCACTTAGAGAATCAATTGTAATACCAAAACTATTTCTTATACCATAAGCAAAATATTTTGATGTATCAGAATTTGAATAAAATGGATTAGATTCGATTGCGGATCCATCTTCAGAATTTATTCTTAGAATCACACCAGTATCATCTGGTTTATCATTAGAATTTACATTTTGTAAAATTCCTCTATGATTCAGATCTCCTATCACAACATATAAGTTATGGCTAATATTAGAATTGTTACCCTTTTCTAATACTAATTTACCACCATCATGATTAGGTCCTGGGAGAGCAGGCAAATCAAGTAACAGCTGCTGATTAGTTAACTCATTTCCATTCCAAGAATATTTATAGACCCTATTTCTCAGAGAATCATCATTAGTTATCTCAGTTAGATAAACAAAAATATTACTACCATCAGTTTCAATTCCTAATAAACCTCGTTCACTTTTCGTATTAACTGAGAATTCATGGACAGGTTTTTCATCTAATTGTTGGTTTGATAATAATCGTATATTTCCTTCCTTTTCTGCAATTAAAATATCATTATTAATAAAAACTATTCCCGTAGGATTCATTAATCCTTCTGTAATTATTTCATACTTAAGAGCAGGATCATTAAAGAAAGGTTCTGCTAATGCATTATTATGAATTAATAAAATAATTAAAATAGAGAACATAACAATAACTGGTACGAGAACAAATTGATAATTTCTCACTATGTAATTAGCTTGATATTGCGTCATTTATATTTATTTTGAGGATTATTATTAATAACGTTAAAATGGTATTTCCTAATATATTTATAAAATCCTTAGGTTAAATATATTAGCAGATTGTAATAAGAAATTCTATATTGAATTAGAATGTAATACAAAATCAAAAACAATTATTTCTTCCTCATTGTTGTAAAAGAGATATAATACTGATACTGATATATCTAATTTATTCAAGATTTTTAAATACTATTATATTGAAATTACACAATATCTTATTTGTTGTGACCGAGAAAGAGGATAATTCTTCATCCAATAATCTAGATAAAAAAGAGAAAAAAATTTTCAATAAAAAGCAAGATTTAGCATTTCTAGAAAAAAAACGTATAGTCATAACCTCTATAATTGCCTCAGCTTGTCTTGCTTTACTTAAACTTGTTATTGGATTATCTACTAATAGTCTCGGGATCCTTTCAGAATCATTCCATTCCGGGCTAGATATGCTTGCAGCCCTTATGACATTATATGCAATTAGAATAGTAATTAAACCTCCAGATACAAAATTTACATACGGCTATGCTAAAATTGAAAGTCTTTCCAGCCTGACAGAAATATTATTACTTTTTCTGGTTGCTGGATATATTTTTTATGAAGGAATAGAGAGAATTTTCTTTAAAAATATAGAGCCAGAAATAACATTTTTTTCTTTTGCAATAATGATCGTTTCAATAATAGTAGATTATGGAAGATCAAAAGCACTTTTTAGAGTTGCTCGAAAATATGGTAGCCAGGCGATTGAAGCCGACGCAGTACATTTTAAAGCAGACATGATATCTTCTTCAATTGTTATTGTAGGACTTGTTGCTGTATTAGTTTTAAAAATACCAAATGCAGATGCATATGCTGCTTTAATAATTGCATGTATGATAATTTACACTTCTCTAGGTCTAGGAAAACGAACGCTAGATGTTCTTTTAGATAAAGCTCCAAAAGGAATTAATCATATTATATTGGAATCAGTTTCAGGATTAGAAGGAGTAGATAAAGCTCATGATGTTAGAGTAAGAAATGTAGGCTCAAAATTTTTCATAGACCTTCA
>JAATVJ010000305.1 GCA_014523515.1 Nitrososphaerales archaeon TH1177
GAGAACATGATAAAAGAAATGATACTGAAAGCATCGTTATATAACTTGTTTCAGAATCTAACTGTTACATAATTATCAATCTCAGTAGAATAGATTTGATTATCTAGATGAGTTGCGCAACAAAGCAATTAAAAGAACATATTATATTACTTTTATTTTGATAGTACTTATGCATAAAAATGAATCAAATTCATATTTATCCATTCGGACTGCATTTATCAAATTAAGAAAAAATATTATTGCTGAATCTATTTCTGAACAAGTAAATACCAAAGAGTCATTAGGTCGAGTTTTATATAATAATATTATTTCCTCAATCAATATTCCAATGTATGATTCTTCACACATGGATGGTTTTGCTGTTCTTTATGAGGACATAAGAGGAGCTTCAAATTTGAAACCGGTGACACTGAAAGTAATAAACGATATCAAACTTGGAAATACTAAAATCGAACCTTTAAAATCAAGACAAGCTGCCAGAATTCCAACAGGTGGATATTTGTCTAAAAATTCTGATACAGTCATTCCTGTAGAATATGTACAATTTAACGTAATTGATAGATCAGTCAAAATTTTTTCTGAATTTCCCAAAGGATCATTTATATCTCCTGCAGGAAATGATATTTCTAAAAATAAACTATTGTTTAAAAAAGGACATTTAATTCGAACTCAAGATATAGCTTTGTTAAACTTAATTGGTATCAAAAAACTAAATATATTTAAAAAACCAAAAATTGCAATAATTCCAACTGGAAATGAACTAACCAATAATATTGAAGAGGTTATTCATGGAAAGATTCTCAATACTAATGGTCAAATAATTTCTACATTAGTAGAAGCTTCTGGAGGAATTCCTGTTGATCTAGGAATAACATCTGACAATATTAAAAAAATTCAGAATAAGATAAAATATGCAATATCTCAAACTGATATCATTCTTACAATAGGAGGATCTTCTGTTGGACATAAGGATCTGCTTGCAGAATCTATCAATTCTATGGGAGAGCCTGGAATTATAGCTGAGGGAATTAAATTGGATAGAGGAAGAGTAACTAAAATTGCTGTATTAAAATCTAAGCCTATTATTATATTACCTGGACCTATCCAAGGAGCTGTTAATGCTTTCATTGTATTGGCTATACCACTACTTAGATCTTTAATTGGATTATCTTATAATAACAAAGCTATTATAAATGCTCAAATTACTGACAATTGGAATGCTAGAAAGAAATTTCAAAATTTTGTAAAAATATTATATGTCCATTTATCTCTTTCAAAAACTAACAATAGTATAAAGGCTGAACCAATAACTGGAGAAACTTCAAATATGACAGTTATGACTAGGGCAAATGGTTATGTTATAGTACCTGAAAAAATAACAAATATTGAAAAGGGGAGTGATATACAAGTAAATTTACTTTCTGGATTTTCTTTTTCATCCGGCAACCCCATAGATTTTGTATGATCCATTGAATAATCTTGTAGCAAGATTAATAGCTGCTAACGCAACTAAAATTCCTATAATTATTATTATTTTATGATGATCAAATCTGAATGCGCGAAGTCTAGATCCAAGTATACCACCAGCAAGAACAACAATGGACAAGGGTATTATTAAGTCAAAATTAATATCTTTGCTGTTGGTTATAGAATGAGCAATAAATCCACTTATAGAATTTGTTAATATAAATAAACTAGCAGAAGCAGCTGTCTCTTTGGGATTAGCTAAACCCGTCATTATCAAGATTGGTGAAAGCCATATTCCACCACCTATTCCAACAAGACCAGAAATACTGCCTAGAAGAGCACCTAACAGACCTGTAATTAGTGTAGTCTTGGTAAAATTCAAATTCATTTTTTTCATCTTTTCATGTTGATGTGTTATTCTTCCTCTTCCAGACAATAGCAATGCGGCTGAAGCAGAAAAAAGAGATATGACAAAAACTAGTGTTAATATTTTTTCGGTTAAAACTATAGAACCACCTATAAATGTAGGCGCTTGATTAATCTACCCTTTATTGTTAAAATATTTGTAATTAATAAAATCTAGTCCTCTATAATGAATACCATGAAGAAAATCAGACTATGACCTATAGACATTTGTATAGACAGTTAGTTGATTATATATCATACTATCACCATACTATTAAAAATAATAAAAAATTAATTAATTAATAATCTAATGGTATAAACTTTGCATTCATTATTCAAATTTATTGTAAATTGTTATCTTAATAGATTTACTTATACATAGGACAAAGAATATTTTTGTATGTTTATCAATATAACTAGATTTCATTCAAAAATCATACTTCTATCTGCAATTTTTTTATCGATTATCTTTTTTATACTGTTTTCATCTAGCATAAAGGAATTAAGTGCCACCAATACTATTGATAAAGATGTAACAGTATTATATGCAGGTTCTCTAATTAACATCTTTGAAAACGAGATTAAATCGGCATTTCAGAATTCAACTGGATATAATTTTATAGGAGAGGGGAAAGGGTCTGTACAGATTTCTACCATGATCTTGGATGGATTCCGAAAGCCAGATGTATTTGTAAGTGCTGATACAACTCCTATTGAAAGGTTGATGAATCATAGTCTTCCATTAGCCAATTGGCTTGTCAAATTTGCATCTGCTGAATTTGTAATTGCGTATAATCCTCAAAGTCAATTTGCTTCAGATCTATCGAAGGCTAGCAAGGGTGAGATGCCATGGTACAAGGTTCTTGAGAAAGAAGGATTAAAATTTGGAAGAACTGATCCTGAATTAGATCCTAAAGGATATTATGCTCTCATTGCTGCAAAATTAGCAAATATATATTATAATGATTCCAAAATCAAGGATAGAATTCTAGGCGAAGATCGAAACAAGCAACAGATTTTTCCTGAAGAAGTCTTAAAGTCTATTCTGGACTCTGGACAAATCGATGCAACTGTTGCCTATAAACATGAAGCAATAGCAAAAGATCTCCCTTATATTACACTTCCCGATCAAATTAATCTAAGTGAACCCAATTATACAAATTTTTATAATAAAATAACGTACAAGTTGGGAACAGGTGAAACCATTTATGGTAATCCAATATTTTTTTCATTTACTATCCCAAACACCGTTGAAAATATAGAAGGTGCAATGTCTTTTGCTAAATTTTTGTTATCGGAAAATGGAAAGAAAATCTTAGAGCAATATGGATTAAGTCCTATAAAACCAATTTTGTATGGAGATGCATACAAACTGAATCCTGAAATTTTGTCTTTTGTTCAAGAATATGACTAATCTTTCTTGAGTAAAATATAATGGTGAGCAGATATAGTTAACTCCTCTTTAAGAAAACAAAATATATCTGGATTTAATTTTCTTCTTTCCATTTTAGTAATAATTCTTGTACTATATATTATCTACCCATTTTTTGGATTAATCTTTGTAATCGAACCTAAGAGTTTGATAGAATCATTGAAAAGAACTGAAATATTAGATTCTGTTATTTTGAGTTTAACTACTGCTACTATTTCAACTATACTAGTTTCAATATTTGGAATTCCTTTAGCCTTTGTTTTGACAAGATTTCAATTCAAGGCTAAATTTCTAATTCGTATGATTGTTATACTCCCTCTAGTTCTTCCTCCACTTGCCAGTGGAACAATGCTTTTGGGAGTTTATGGTCCTTATTCATTTCTTGGAAAACTGATTCCAGTAGATTTTACACAATCTATTCTTGGAATAATTATAGCCCAAACTTATGTTGCTTCACCTTTTCTGATTCTTCCCGCTCAGGCCGCCTTTGAAGCCATTCCTGAAAGATATGAGATTGTGGCAAGAACCTTAGGAAAAAAGAAATGGCAAGTTTTTTTTAGTATATATCTTCCATTAGCCAAGATAGGAATACTAATTGGTTTGTTAATGGCATGGATCAGATCTATTGGTGAATTAGGTGCCACAATGATGATGGCATACAATCCACACACTGTCTCTATCCAAATCTTTGAAGACAATGCTATTGGTGGGATAAGAAATTCTGTTGCAGGAATCATTTTGGTCATTATAATAGCACTTGTTGCATTAACAATATTTGTGCTAATAAGAAGGCAACAGATTCTAAAATTTGGTTGGTGATCTGCTAGATGGTATTAGAAATCATTAACATTACAAAAGAATTTGGAAAATTTCGATTGGGACCTCTAAGTATTACTGTAAATGACAATGATGTCATGGTTATATTAGGTCCTACAGGAAGTGGAAAAACTACTCTTATCAACGTGATCGCTGGACTTTTAAGACCTGACAATGGTAAAATTATTTTAAATGGTATAGAGATCACTAATCAACCTATAGAGGAACGAAAAGTAGGATATGTTTTTCAAGATCCATCATTATTTCCTCATTTAAATGTCTATAATAACATTCTTTTTGGACTAAGAAGGAAAGAGCGAGAATCTAAAGAAAAGATTGCCACAGTAAAAAAAATTATTGAGGATTTAGATATTGATCATTTGCTAAATAGACGAGTAGATGATCTTAGTGGAGGAGAAAAGCAAAAAGTTTCATTAGCAAGAATTCTTGTCTTAAATCCAAAGGTAATATTGCTAGATGAACCTTTATCACATATTGATTCCTTAGCAAGAGATAAATTGAGGATAGAGTTGAGAAGTATATTAAGAAAACAACAAATTCCAACTATTTATGTAACTCATTTTGAAGAAGATATGTATGCATTAGCAGATTCGATCGCATTTTTGGATAGAGGAAAGATAGAAGTAAGTGGTACACTTGAAGAAATACTTGGTTCAGTTACTAAAGGATCACTAATACTATCGTTATTTTTTAATAAGATTATATCTGTAGGAAATTATTTAACTGGAGAGGTAATTAAATGTGAAAATGGTCTAACTGAATTTAAAGTAGGTTTGAATATATTATATACTGTTGGAAGTTTCGTACCTAAATCTAAAATTGGCGTT
Organism: Nitrososphaerales archaeon TH1177; assembly: GCA_014523515.1. GTDB lineage: Archaea > Thermoproteota > Nitrososphaeria > Nitrososphaerales > Nitrososphaeraceae > TH1177. The sequence continues at coordinate 4,969 of JAATVJ010000305.1, forward strand.
ATAGTCAAACGTGAAGATATTCTGATCTCAAAAGAAAAAATAAGAACTAGTGCACGAAATATAGTTTTTGTCAAAATAGTAGATATGGTCAAAATACATGATAATATGATTGATATTTATCTGAAAGATAATAATTTAAATCTAGTTTCAAGGATAACTAGATCTGCTTTTGAGGATCTTGGAATTGTTACAGGAGATTATGTATATGCAGTTTTTAAGGCTTCTACACCACATTTAATTAGAGAGGAATAAGATTGATAAAAGATTCAAATATTTACAAGACTATAGTGATTACAAACCATTGTATTGATAGTAAAATTGATCTAGTGTTAATTAATTATTCTATGACTCATAATTGTATAATATATTGTTCGTGAAATTTAGTCAATTAATAGAGATTAAGACGAAAGTCTAGGATTAAAATATTGGAACTGTAATTATCATGTAATGTGGGACTCGAATCCTTATCCATCAAATATGGTTTCTACTATCAACTATTAAAATATTTATTAGGAGCCTAAAAACATATTTTAAATTTAATTTATTATAATGTAATAATCTAATAAGAATTTTATTTATTTATTATATGAATTAATGGATTATTTTTGTTATTAATATTATATTTTCTTATATCTTTAATAATATCTTCTAATTCTGACATATTCTTTGACAATTTAGTTGCAATATCTTGGTACTTTGGATCTTGTTCTTTTTGATAGGTAATAACTTGTAAATAATAACGATGGAGTTCCTCATGTATTTTTTCTAATCTTTTTATAGGGAACATCTATCTATCTAATCTCACATAATATTATTATAAGATTCTAATCTTTTAACTTTATTATTTTTATTTGTATTTTTTATCGTAAATTGTTTACTTCTTTTTAATTATTATATTAAAGTATATTTTTTTTAGAGATAATATATCAAAACAACATATAAAAAATTCTATAAATTGAAATATTTACAAATATAATAATGATAAAATAATAATAATTATGTATCTTTGAATATACTAACGATGAAATGAAAAAGATGTATTTTTATAAATATTATTTGGTTTAATTGTATTAAATTTTTTTGTTATCTCTATTTATAATCTATCAATTTTTCTGATAGGTAAATATACCAAAATTTTTGAATCAAATTCAAAAGAACATTTACAAAGTAATAAAAATTAATGTTATTAAATGATGTTCAATAGAAATAACACATATTTGGACACATAATAATTGACTATACTTATTAATATATAAACAATAAAACCGAGTGATAACAATGAAAATCTATAAGGAATTAACTTTGATTTTATATTATCACTTTCAATCAAGGAGAATATTTTCTCTTTTGCTTTAACCATCTTTATTTATAAATATTATTTTTATTTATTATTTGATTAACTTTGTTAATTAAAAGAATTCTTTAAAGAAAGATATTGAAAGCCATAGCCTTCTCATGGAATCACAGCCAACACTGTAGAAGGCTATGGTATAGGTATATCAGTCTGTTTGAACGTCGTTCTGATATGGACCGCTTCCATTATTAAGTATTGTAATTAAATAATCGTTAATATACTATTTATTATTTTACAGAAAAATCCTCGGTGTTTTTGTTGTATTTGATCTTCTTTCTATTGAATCATAGTATAACATTATTAGATTAATTTAAAACCCATAGAACCTATATATTACCATAATCGTGCAGGTCTAGAAAAAAATGAATGAAAATAGCGGTTTCTCCAATTCCAACAATGGAACAGAATTAAAATGTTCCTTGTGTAAAGAGCCCCTGTTTACTGAAAAAGATGAGGAAATGATTCAAGAAGTAATAGATGGTTCTAAATACTTTTTTCATACTCAGAAATGTTTTAACGTGTACAAGAGATTGGAGCAATTTTATGGTAAAAATATTAAAAATTTTATTGAAAATAAACAATTTGTTTTTGATACTTTCTGGGATAAAGCCATTCCCACCAGATGAAATTCAAGAAATAAAAAATATTAAATTCAGTAAACCATGCCTCAAAGTAATCAAGGATCCTGAAGAAACCATAAGAACTGCTATTAATCTTGTTCAGTCTGCAGAGAATGAAGTATTACTACTTTTTTCTTCAGCAAATGGGTTTTATAGGAGAATGGTATTGGGAGACGGTTTTCTTACCTTGCAAAGATTACAAGACATTACCAAAGGTAACATAATAGTAAGAATTCTAACTCCTTTTGATAGAAAGATTGTTGACGCAGTTAACAGATTAAAGGCTAAAGGAATACATATTAGATATTTACCAGAAGTATTGTATTTAACGGTCACATTTTTGATAGTAGACAGAAAATTCTCTATGACTGCTGAACTAGTAAACGATTATACAGAATCTCCTGCTGAATCGCTAGGACTTTCAACCTTTTCTAATAGTAAATCAACCGTATTATATTATATTTCTATGTTTGAGAATCTGTGGAAACAGTCAGATCTATATGAAAAAGCGGAAACTCTTTATGAGCAATTAAAAAACACAAATGAAACACAAATACAATTTATTAAAGAAACTGCACATGAGATTCGAAATCCAATCCAGTCTATTTTAGGCCTCGCAGAAGTTATGCTTTCTAATAAAAATCTTGATGCTGGTCATATAGAGGATTTAGTCAGAATAATTATAAAGAATGCTAAAAAAATTAAGTTTCTTACAGATAACATCTTAGAGGCTGCACGTATCGACAGTCAACTTTTAACTCTTAATAAAGAAGAATTTGATATTGTAGAGTTGGTAAAAGATTTACTAAAAGAGCTGAAAAACCAAATCATAGGTAAAAAGATTAGTTTAATTTTAAAATGCAAAGAAGATTCAATTTTGCTGGTTGCAGATAAATTGCGTTTAAACCAAGTTTTTTTAAACATTATCAATAATGCTATAAATGTTGCACAACAAGGAGAAATTATTGTATTTTTAGAAAGACAAGACGACAACACGGTATTGGTAAGAA
>JAATVJ010000306.1 GCA_014523515.1 Nitrososphaerales archaeon TH1177
ACTACATTGAATTTTCCTACCCACAATAATAAAAATCAGGAGGAGAAGGAAAAGAAAGAAGAAAATATAGTAGATTTTTGCTGCAATACTGACTGGAAAAGAGGAAGTACCAGAGGTAGATACATTGGATACTGCTTTAGCAACATTTCAATCTACTGGTAATAGCAATAAAGATGATGAAGATGATGATCTAAAATACTCTTTTAAAGTTACAGATACAGATAAAATAAAAGAAGTTGATATTCATACAGGAAAACCTAATGAAAAAGGAGATGTAGTTGCAGAATTGTATAAATCTGATACTCCATCAGGAGAAGTTATAGGTAATCTAACTGAGGGAAAAATAAGATCAAAAGATCTAAAAGGTCCACTACAAGGAAAGAATACCAGGGAACTAGTCAGAAAAATAGAGAAAGGAGAAGCCTATGTAGATGTAAAAACAGAGGATAAGCCAAAGGGAAAAGTAAGAGGAAAAATTAAAAAATTAACACCTACTTGATGACTAAACTTCACAAATATTATATTTTTGATATAACAATAGCAATTGTTTTCTTAATCGTTGGTGGTATTATTACAGCACCAACTTTTAGCAAATATTTCGATAATAGTATAACTTCTCAAAAATTAGCAGCAGAATTTTTAGAGAGAGATGATGTAAATATAACTAAGATTAATGCTGAGAGATAAGTTAAAAGAAAAAGTTAAACTTGAAGCAATTGATCTCTCAAATAAGAATCTCTCTGGTGTAGACTTATCGTTAATCATGTTAAACTCAAAAATATTAAATTCAATTTTATCGGATTTGCATTTAGAAAACTTTCAATTTTCTGGCAACTTATCAAATACAAATATGATCAATTCATACTTTACAAGTGTAGATTTAAATAAGTTTAATCTCACTAAAGCAAATCTAGCAACTGCAAATTTATATGGTACAAATCTAACAGATGCTGATCTCACCCGTGCAGATCTAACAGATGCTGATCTCACCCGTGCAGATCTTACAAATGCAAATCTTACTTTTACAGATTTGAAAGAGGCTATTCTTATAGGTGCAGATTCTACAAATGCTATTCTTCTAGATACAAATCTAACAAACGCTGATGTGAATCATGCAAAATTTAATGGAACATTCTTCAATTGTGCAAGTCTGAAAACGACTAATATTACAGATTTAACAATTCAAAACATTATACTACTTGATTCAAATTTTAATAAGGTTAGAAGTTGTTAGACTAAACTATGCTATAAATCCTTATTTTTTCTTTTAACTTAAATTTAAATTAAGTTCTAATTATTTTCATCATTTTCGAATATTTTTTTTATAGCGTCTTGATTATTATTAGTGTTAGTAACAGATCTAGATTCATCAGCAGTATCAGCATTATTATTATTATTATCATTTACAAATTCTCCGATTTTAAAAGAATCAATCATATGTTGAAAAGTTGGTAATAATAAATCAAATTCTTCTAAAGGCGCCTTGAGGTTAATTCCAAGAACTTGGTTATCATTAATAATTGTCCCTAATGTGAAATATTTGAAAGTATCTCCTTTTCTTTGTGCCTGAAATACTAATTCATAGGCTTTTTTACCATCAAGTTTTTTACTATTTGTATTACTTTCTATTACTTCAAATTTTTTAAAACCGGAGGTAGCCTCTGATTGAGTGTCCATATTAGCATTAATAGCAGAATCAAGAGCAAAATTCAAGTTAAGTTTTGGAATAAAAAAACTATAATTTAGAAATACTAAAACCCTTGTATCCATTTTTTTAAAATCTTTGTATGAATCATACTCTTTAAAATTAATCTCGGAAGAAGGTACAAAAACAGCAATATCTGTAACATAATCACCTGGAACTCTATCTTCAAAGATTTGCCAGTCAGAAGGATATTCAAGTTGTATTCCATATTCTTCATTTGTAAATGTAGAAAATTTAGTAGGTATTTCTACTTCTAATTGACCAAAGGCATTAACAAAAGAAGAAAAAAATGTAATTGTAAGAAGTGTACTGCTACTAATTATTAGTAATAAATAATAATTCATATGAAAAATATTTTATTAGGTTTTAATATATATTTTGCAGATTGGATAAATTAATTGGAGAGAAAATAATAACTACGACAAATCAAAAAATTATTCTCGGCCAAGAAGTCACTATTTCAGCTAAGATAATTATCCAAAGAATATGGCATTCAAAAATAATATTTTTTCAGAAATATGAATACATAGATGTAATGTCGGTATGTCCTTTCAATAAATGGAAACACCTTCACAAATTTAAACAAATCAATAATAATAAAACAGAAGTAATCGACGAAGTAGAATTTGATTTACCATATGGAATATTTGGAAAGATTGCTTCGATTTACGTTAGTAAAAAATTAAAAAAAATATTTGAACATAGAAAAGAGGAAACAATTAGGTATATAAGCAAATAGAATATTTTAAATTAATTTTTCATATCAATAATAATAATAAGTTAAGTATCATATCTTAGGCCAACAACCAAAACATCTAAGATATCTTCTTACATTACATAATAGATTATCTTCTGTTCCATAATTGTAATTGGCACATACATCTTTTTTCAGATTCCTGTTTACTTTTGTTTCTACTGGATTTAGGAATGGTGCACGTGTTGGTAGAAATAGTACAGTTAGCCAGTCGTCTGATTGTTTTTCTATAAACTGTTTTGTCTTTTTACTAATATGAAATGATGCATTGTCTATTACAAGTATGAATCTCTTAATACTTCTCTTGAGTACATATCTCTTGATGCTTTTTAGATGGTTTATGAAATCATTACTATTTCTGGTTTTGCTTGTTGTAAATTTGATTCCATTCATAGAATAAAGAAGTGTAATGAATACATTGACTTTATCATTAGATCCTTTATGAAGTATCTTTTGCTGTTCTCCTCTTTTCATGTATGTCCTGGTTATTTATGGTTGCAGATGTAACCATGTTTCATCTTCAAATCCTAGTAGAATCTTTTTTTAAAAGAGCTGACGATATCTTCTTGTACCCT
>JAATVJ010000307.1 GCA_014523515.1 Nitrososphaerales archaeon TH1177
TAATAATCAAATTCAAAAATTTCAATTATCCAATCCTTGTCCAGCTAGCACTACTCAAATTGTTTTGGGTGTTTGTTTTGTTACGAAATGGGGTTCTCAAGGTACTGCTAATGGACAATTCAATTATCCGTATGGTATAGCTGTTGATTCATCAGGTAATGTCTTTGTTGCTGATGGACATAATAATCAAATTCAAAAATTTCAATTATCCAATCCTTGTCCAGCTAGCACTACTCAAATTGTTTTGGGTGTTTGTTTTGTTACGAAATGGGGTTCTCAAGGTACTGCTAATGGACAGTTTGAGATTCCATGGGGAATTGCAATTGATTCATCAGGTAATGTTTTTGTAGCTGACACTGCCAATCATAGAATACAAAAATTTACAAATTCTGGTACTTTTGTTACCAAATGGGGTTCTCAAGGTACAGCTGATGGCAAGTTCGATGGTCACCGCAATGTTGCAATTGATTCATCAGGTAATGTCTTTGTAGCTGACACTGCTAATCATAGAATACAAAAATTTACAAATGATGGCGACTTTATTGGAACATGGGGGTCTTCAGGCACAATTAATGGACAATTTCAATATCCTATTGGTATAGCTGTTGATTCATCAGGTAATGTCTTTGTAGCTGACACTGCCAATCATAGAATTCAAAAATTTCAATTATCCAATCCTTGTCCAGCTAGCACTACTCAAATTGTTTTGGGTGTTTGTTTTGTTACGAAATGGGGTTCTCAAGGTACTGCTGATGGGCAGTTTAGTAGCCCAGTCGATGTCGCTCTTGATACATCAGGTAACGTGTTTGTAGTTGATAACGACAATTTTAGGATTCAGAAGTTTGTGGATGATACAATACCTCCAACAGTAACTATTACGAGTCCACCTAATGAGTCTACTTTTATTGCTCCAGCAACAGAGACAATAAATGTTGGTGCTACTGATAATCTAGGAATTAAACAAGTAGAGCTCTATATGAATAATAAATTAGCGGGTAGTGACAAAAGTTATCCTTATAGCATTACCTTAACCAATATGCCTAGTGGTGTGTATAACCTAACAGCCAAAGCCTATGACATAGCAGATAATACAAAGACGTCTACTCCCGTGACTGTGAACATATCAGCAAGAAAATAATTACTATAGTTCTCTTCTTCTTAGACAAAGTCATTAGCATTTACAATATAATAAATTATAGATAGTCAAACAGACAAGAGTCATCTTGAAAGATGTTATTGAATCCTACTGGTATATGAGCTCGGAGGTGTGTGAACTGATTTTGACACGATTTTGTAGTTCAAAGTTAGTATTTTAAAAAAGATAGATAAATCTGATATAATTTATAATAATTTTATCTGACTAATAATACTAATCTCAGAAATGACTAGAGATGAAATCCGACATTTTCTTTTACAAGAAACTTTTACAGGAAAACTTGGAACAATCAACAAGAATGGAACACCACATGTAGTTCCTATTTGGTATACCTTAGACGAAGAAGATAATATTATTTTTAATACAGGTGGCAAATCAGTAAAAGCAAAAAATATTCGACGTGACAATTGAGTCCGTTTATGTGTAGACGATCAAGTACCTCTTTATACATTTGTTATTGTTGATGGTATTGCAGAAATAATTAGTGTTGAGCCAAACGAACTTTTCAAATGGGCTAAAATAATAGCAGCAAGATATATGGGCAATGAAAAAGCAGAAGAGTATGGCAAGCGGAATAATTCGGCAGGTGAATTATTGATAAAAATAAAACCAACCAAAGTTATTGGTCAAAAAGATGTAGCAGGATGGTAAATAGTCAATTCATATTTTCATAAATAGATTATTGATTTATTAATTAATGAACTAGATTAAAAATTACTTTAATTGAGGTAAAGGCTATGAGGATTTAGAATTCTCATTATAAAATATAGATGTAACGTAATATATTATGTTTTTAATATTGAAATATGTATTATTCAGGTTATAATTTGTAAATTAAGTATATTCATTTTTATTTAATGTTACTACGACTTTATTTTTCTGGTAACTTTAAGTTATTGTAATATCTAACAAATTAATTAATTTAATGAAAGCGACTGAATACTATACTGAGACTACAATATATACCGTCCATCCATGTCAAAAAAACAAACACAATAGTAGATTACTCATAACAATTCAAAAAAATATATTATAAAAATTAATATTTAAAATATTCATGTAATAAAATAAATGGTAAAATATAGGCCAGTAGAATTTGATGTTTTTCCCCCAAAAATATTAGGAGATAACCTAGTAATTGGTCTTTATACTTTTTCTAAGATGTCACAACAAATTATTGATGGAACACGAGGATTTATCTGTGGTAATCCTACTTGTAAACATGAGACTGTAATAAATGAAAAAGTTGCTTGGATTCCTAGACGTTGTTTGGTATGTGGGGAAGAATTTGATTGGGAAAATATATTGACTGAAACCAAAAAATATTGTCCAATATGCCATGAAATATATCCTGATTATGCTAATTTTTGTATATTTCACAATGATCAGAAAATAGGATTAATTCCATTTGGAAATAGAGTTAATAAATAGTTTTAATATTAATATTAGTATCTCCAATTGAAAATATCTGATCTGAAACCTTATTTGAAACCTTATTTGAAACCTTATTTGAAACCTTATTTGAAACCTTATTTGAAACCTTATTTGAAACCTTATTTGAAACCTTATTTGAAACTGAGGGCTTATTATAATAAGGTTCGGTAACATAATATAATAAGTCTTTAAATTAAGTATTATATAGATGTAATAGATTTTAAAGCTAATTGAAAAATTAAGAAAGTATGAATATTGAATATTATAATGTTATTTTATTTCTTTTGCGATTGCATCTATTGCATAGGTTACGGTAAATTTAGTATTATTGGTAGAATGAAAAACAAGTTGATCAACTACAAAATTAGTAATACCAAATGTATTAGAATCTGTTTTACCAGTTAAATTAGTAGATGCATGCTCTACATTTTCATTTCCTAAAAGTAATGTTTCTACATTACTATGATTAACATCTGTGGCACTAATATTATGCTTAATCAGAAAACCTACTTCTATTGGTTCGCTGGATATCCACGATACACTACCAACCCATATTTTGTTATCATCATTGGGAGGTAGTGCCATAACAATTTGGTGGTCTTCGTGTCCAGGTGATGGAATACCAGGAACTGAAGTCCTTGTAATTCTATCAGTAAAAATAGTATTACTATTATCTGATGATTGTTGTTGAGCATTAATTTTAGGAATTTCAAAACTCAAAGTAACTGAGATTATAACAAAAAATGTTAATATGCTAGCAATGGTTGATCTTTTCTTTGTAATCCTCATTGTCTACAAGTTAATAAATTATAATATAAAGTTATTAAGAATAGAAGAAATAAGAAGTAATTCAACTACTCTAGTTTTGTATACTTCTAATAAACTATGTTGTTACTTGTTTGAAAGTGCTGTATTTCTATTGTTATACTCTAGCTACTCTTCAAGAATAATGAAAATTTTCATTAAAATACTCAATTAGTGAGCCAAGAGGAGAGAGTCATCTGATTTTGGCGCAATTTTGTATTTTATCAAACAAAGAAATTAACAATCTAAATAGAAATACATCTATGATGTCTTGTACATGTCAACCAAGTAATTAATAATATCATATGTTTTAGAATCACTGAAATATTAGATTTGAAAATACATACTAAAAATAATGACGTTTAAAAAAATATTTCATATGAGTAGAGAAAAACGGGAAATTTTAGTTTCTGCTTTTACTGCTGTATCTGTTGGAATTATTATCTATCTACTTGTTTATAATCCTGCTAAATCAATTGAAAATCTAATATATTTATTTGACTTGATTGTGACTTCTATTCTAGTTACAGATTTTTACTTGAGAATGAAAGAATCAAAAGTAAACAAACGCATTTTTATTCTGAAACATCTGTATGAAATTCCAGCACTAATTCCTTTATTAATAATATTTGGAATATTTGAAAGTTATTCATATCTTAATGTAGTTTTCAGATTCTTAAGACTTATTCGTCTGTTTAGAATCATCCATCTTTATTCACGAATATTGTCTTTTTCAGCTCAAACA
>JAATVJ010000308.1 GCA_014523515.1 Nitrososphaerales archaeon TH1177
TAATATATTTTTGTGCATAATCCCTTTGTGAAAAGACACCTACTAATTGTTTCATCTCTCCAAAATCACTCCAAACCAAATACACAGCGGATCCTTTATTTTCAATTACATCTGATGACATTATCTATTATATAATTACCTGTTCTCTATTTATTTACTCTATCTCTCTTTTTCGTTCTTTCGCTCTTTCTCTCCATTTAAGATATATAATAGCAGCCTCAAAAGATTCTGATAACCCTAAAAATAATTCTTGCCTACCACGAATAATACAGATAATATTTCTCTAAGCATAAATAATTAAGATAATAAAACCAAAATACAATTTTTTTAAGATATAAAATAAACAACCTTTTATTCTATCTACTTTTACTATAATTGCTACGAGTATAGGCAATGGTTTGTCAACTTTGGTTCACTTGGGTGTTATTGTATCCTCTAACACCCATTTACAATACCTTTAGGACCAACAGAACATACACTTTTTTAGGCAATGATAAACAATATCATGATATTTGTAACTAATGATATACTTTTTTTTCTAAACTATTTTTATCAGTGATAATTATTTAGTTATACTAAAATGTCATTAAAATATCATCAATTTTTATTAATAGAAAGACATTGTTATTAACTTTTTTATGTGTCCATAAAGTTAAGGGTACTAGGTAAAATACAAATTTTTTGTGATAATGTGTACAAATTAAAGAAAAAATAATTTTGGAAAACAAGAGAATCTCAGAGAAATAGTCTATATAGTACTTTTAAGTTTATATTGTAATAAATTTATTTTACAAAGCTAAGTGTATTTATTATATTTTGTATCATTAGAGTAATTTGATAACCCAAATCTCGAATAAATTCATCGTATGAAATACCAACCAGATTCATCATGGAATCAAATTTTCCCTACTTGTATCCAAGTAAAAAAGAAAGAAATAGGTTGTACTAGAATGGATCATAGAAGAGCGATGACTGCTCTATATATATATAATATTGTATGTACTTTATATCAGTGCAAAGAAATACCACAAAGTCTTGGTAGTGCATCAAGTACAATATATGATAATATATTTCAGGAATGGAAAAAAATATTATTAAAATCAACAACAAATATACAAAAAAATAATAATTCTGTTGAGATTAAATTTTTTCTTTTTATTATATATACATCTTTTCTTTATAGTAACATATAACTTGATTAATATAAAAAAAGAAAGGGAAAGAATAAGAAAAAATCAAGAAATCATAGTGCTCTCCCTGGTCCCGTAGGTCTTACCATAAAGAATTTGTATATTATCACTACAGCTGCTGCTCCTGCGGCAGCCACTCCTCCAATTATTGCATATATTATTGGAAATCCTTGTTCAGGAATATTTGCAATTTTTACAAATGTAGTAACAGTATCATTCAAACCTTTTTTATTGGTAGCAGTAACATTAAACGTTAAGGTGGTATTCTCTTCTACAACAGGTGCTGTAAATTCAGCTGTAGCCTTGTTTGCATTTCTTAAATCAGCTATAGGTTGGCCACCAATTTGTTTCCATTGAAAAGTTAATTTTTCATTAGCATCAGGATCTGTACTTTTAGCTGCACTTAGTGTAGCGTTTGTACCTTCTGGAACTATCAAATTTTTAACAGCTTTGACAGTTGGTGGGTTTATTGTAATGTTTGAAATCTTTCTGACAGTCATATTTACAGTATCTGAACTATTCAAGCCTTTTTGATCTATAGCTGTAAGTTTGAATGTAAAAAGAGAGTTATTTTGTTTTACAAATGGGACTTTGAATGATGGTTTTAATGTTTTTTCATTTCTTAGATCTATTAATAAATCTCCAGCAACTTGGGTCCATAGATATTTTAATTTATCAAGTCTATCAGGATCTTTTGTTTTATTACCATTCAAGGTAACAATAGAGCTTTCATTTGCTACAAAGTTTTTGCCTGCATCGGCTATAGGAGGAAGATTTACCTGTTTGATGATTACATTGACCGTCTTATTGGCTTTTCCGTTTATTTTGTTTCCATCAAGGACATTTACTAAAAATTGCATTCTGATATCTTTCTGTACATTAGGTGCAACAAAAGAAGATACTGCACTTTGGTTATTTTCAATAGTAACTTTTGGTTTTGGAGGATTAATCTGACGCCATACAAATTTTAGTGGCTCACCATCTGGATCTTTACTACCACTGGCATCCAGGGTCACTGTACTATTTTCATTTTTAGGAGTGATTGTAGATATAGAAGCTATTGGACGTTTATTTACATTTTCTATGGCAATAAATACAGGTGGTTGAGATACAGACTTTTCACCCTTAGAATCTGTCACAACTAACTGCATGGTTATAGAGCCTCCAGCTGGAGGGATTTCAGGTAAAGCAAATCTTAGTATTGGACTATTAACTCCACCAATGAATTTTTTAATTGGAACTCCGGCTGTTTGTGACCATTGGTATTTCAGACCTTGTTTACCAGTTTCTGGATCTGTAGTAGCGTCTGCATTGAGTGTTACAGTAGTATTTTCTTTTCCTATCTTAGGGAAATTGGCTATCTTAATAGATGGTGGTTTATTCAACTTGGTATCCTTACCCGCATCAGCACCAGGACCTGTAGTAGTTTTAGCAGGAGGAGTAGTAGTAACTTTAGCAGGAGCAGGAGGAGCTTTGGCAGGAGCAGGAGGAGCTTCAGCAGGAGCAGGAGGAGCTTTAGCAGGAGGAGCTTTAGCAGGAGGAGCTTCAGCAGGAGTAGGAGGAGCTTTAGCAGGAGGAGCTTCAGCAGGAGCTGGAGGAGCTTTAGCAGGAGGAGCTTCAGCAGGAGCAGGAGGAGCTTTAGCAGGAGGAGCACTACCAGTA
>JAATVJ010000309.1 GCA_014523515.1 Nitrososphaerales archaeon TH1177
AAGTTAACATAAAGAAATTTGTATATAACTTTATTTAACTATATTGCATTTGTTTAATTAACAGGTTCTGTTTGGAGTTCTTTGGACTGAAAACCAGACTGGGGACATGTGTAGCACATGATCCTCAGTGAACCTGTTATTATTTTTTGTTGAATCAATAGCATATTTACATTTTATCAAATTTATTTGAAGATAATAAATTACTCACCAATCTTTAAATCGGTTGTAATTTCTAGACAAAATCAATCAACAAAAAGAATTGAATTTTCAGATATAGATTTACCTTTATATTTTATATATTAAATACTATTTTTCCAATTAATATTGTTTAAAGAACTATTTGTGAAAAATAACATTTTGGCTATATGGAATAATGATTATCTGATCACGGATAAAACCATACATTTTGAATCAAACCTTATATAACATAACATCTAATATTATTTACCAAAGAACTTCAAATAGAGTCGTCTGCTCTAGTCATAGTCTGGCTACATAATTGTAGCATATATAGATATCCCAATTGATCGGGCTATGACAATTAGCTTTACTCATTTTTATACATTTTATAAATCATAATGCCACTCTAAATATACCTAATTATTCGTAACTTAGAAAACGAAAGGATTTAGTAAGATCAATACTTGTAGACTTTAATGTCCTTCCTAATGACGTTTATCTAATTCGTCTACTGAACCAAAAATGTTCCAAATTGACATTAAATATCTTTCGCTATTTTCTTATGACATTATCTGAATATTATAAAATAATTCTTAGTAGAAATAATTATCACAACAAAATATAAAATCTACTTTTAATCTAGAGAATTTGAATTATTATCTATTGAACTATCATTAACAATTCTATCAAATTCTTCATCTGAAACAGTTTCAAGATAATTAATCCATTTGAATATCACCTGCGAGTTATCTAGCATTAAATTGGTTCTTCCTGTTATGTCATTGTCAGTATCATCCATGTTATTTCTATTTTTTTCTTCTCTACTTGGTAAAGGATATTTACTTTGAAGAAATTGTATTAGTTTTTCTCCTTTTTTCATAGATTAAATAGGATTGCCAAGTAATTAATTGTGTTGATAAATTCTTATTTTTGGACATACAGAATAATATCATAAAAGAAAGTATTCCGGATCGGAATACCAACATATAGAAGAACCTTCCTGGAAAAACATTTGCAACATTACAAACTACTGTTATAGAAGATTACCTCCATTACTCTCAATTATTGATAGATAGATTTGACCTACCGCATATTGCATTTCGAAATCTTCCTTCCGTCTTCCTTTGTAATAAACTAAAGTAAGCAAATAGACATTGTATTGCAAAATATGTTGATATACTATATTAATACATGAGCTACTAATATAGGTTGAGTAGTTCAAATATTAATTCTTATTTTATTTTTAACAAAATAGATACTTTCTACTTTTCTTCTTCTTTCCTTCTTTCCGGAAATTCATAATATTCAAGCCTTCATGTTTTTGCATTTTTATAAGATGGAGAATAATGAATCTTTCCATTATAATCTGTTAATACAAGCAATTAAATAATTTGTTTTTAAATAAAGTTTAATTATTAATTTGATAAAAAATTGGGATGAAGAAGAAGCAGCCAAAGACGCAAAAACTTATCAAACTAAAGAAGGTGGTTTAAGAGCACTAGATTATATAATAAAAAAATATATGGGAACAAGGGAAGATAAGAAAATTAATCCAGCAAAACAAACTGCCGAAGAAGTTTTAGATTTATTCACAAATACCTTATTATTCGATAAGGAATTTCATCAGTTTGCACTAGATAATTATAGAGTTTTAATCGAATATGATAAGAATGAGAATGTATTAGATATTATTAAAATGAAAGATCATGCGGATTGAATCTACCATAAAAACAAACAATATTTAAATTCAGTTATGAAAATTTGAAATAACATATGTATTCCTAATTATCTTTTCCTATAGTGTCAAAAACCATTTCACAGACAATTATGGCTGTGCCATCTGCAATTTCTTTAGTTATTCTATATTGACGTCTATATTCTACTGCTTTTTTTCCCATATATGATTTGAATATCGCAGATATCGCAAGTTCAAGCTGTTTATATGGATCGTCGGGAAAATCAATATTATATTTTTCTTTAATCAATGATTTCATTTTCTTTATTAAAATAAGATATTTATCTTGTTTTCTATTCGAAAAATTATGATTAATTTTTTGTTTATCTTCCTTAATTTCTTTAAAAGTATCTATATTTATTCCTAATACAGTATTTGAAAATGAAATGACAAATCTAACATAAGATTCCCATATTGTCTGTTGATCATATTGCTGTTTAATTAGTCCTAAAACAGTTAAATCATTCATTCCCAAATTTAATATATTATCTATTATTCCATGGATTGAAACAGCTGGACTAGAATTAACTGATATAAATAATGGATTTTTCGAATCTCCAAATATTTTCCCTGTTATTTTTTCTAATTTTCTGATAGCTGCCCTAATTTCAGTCATTAGAAATTGAAGTAATTTTTCTTGATTATCATAAAATAATAAACACATTGTACTAGTAACAATAAAACCTGATATAACATTGACACCTTGTTTAGTCATTTCCATTAATCTTGTACCTTTCTCACCAAAAAGTTTCTTATTTTTTTCATCAGTATCGTTAAAAAAATAAATTGGTTTGTATTTATCTTCCAAGTTATTTAAATTTAAATTTTTAGAAATATATTAATTACTTTTATTAGTTGATTTCATTTTTATATATTTAGTAATCTTTAACAAATATTATATGATAATTTATAAAGTTATAACTATTTTGTATTTTTTCTTTTTCAATAACTTATTTATAAATAAACAGAGTATAGAATGCATGCTCATAGTTATAATATCTAAAATTAAATAAAAAATTGTTAACTTGCTTGATAAACAAGTCATCCATAATTTGAAATATCCTATTTTCAGTTTGATTAGCATTAAAGTTGTATACATTATATCTTAATACATCAATACTTATACTTTACATACATGATATTATCCAACTTTTTATTAAAGCCTTAATATGAGATTACCTTTTATTTTACTATATCATCTTGTCTAGCCCTATCTGCTTGCTAATAAAGATTTAATTAAACATTAATTACAAATATCTAGTTAGATATAATATTATTTTATATTATCAAATTAAATTATTAAATTAGATAATCTCATTTACCTACATAATTCAATTATCCTTTCTTTTGTATGCGAAAGTTCTTCCTTTCCATTCAATAGATTTTGATGATAGCAGAAATGGAATTATGGTTGAAAGATATGCAATAATAAGAAAAATTGATCCTATTGGACTTAGTAAAGTATAAAGAGGATT
>JAATVJ010000310.1 GCA_014523515.1 Nitrososphaerales archaeon TH1177
CATCTGAAATGTTCCTTATGAAAGGAAGATTAAATAGTTGTAAGCAGAATAGAACTGTCAAGCAGATAAAAGAAAGTGTTACCCATGTCAGTAAGTGAATCTGTTACCTATCTATGGAAGTACAACATTTATGTATGCAAGAAACATTATAACACTAAATTTTAATTGTTACCATAAGAAAAGAAGTTATACAATCATTTACATATTTCTAATAATACTAAGTTATATACCAAAATTATGAAAGTATAAGAAAAACTTTGTAAAGATTAGTGAGGGAAATAATTAGTATTCACAACATATTATAATACCTCAAAAGAAGTTCAAATTTTAGTTAGTCTGTAAATTCTTTTGATGTTTACTGTAAAATCTGATGCAAGTTTTGTACCTCCACTTTCATTAATAATATTTGTTGCTAAGATAATATAGCCTGGTTGTGACTGCTTCTCTATTTATGGTATTTGTAGTGTAATTGTAGATGGTATTTGTAGTGTAATTGTAGATGGTATTTGTTGTGTAATTGCGCGTTGACCTAAATCTGCTCTATCTGGAGCTTGAGCTGGGTCTTGTTCTGATGCCGGAGGATTACCAGGTGTTATTGTAAATTCATCCCATACAGTTCCTTCATTTGATGTCATCTTACAGAGTATTGTTTCGTTATTAACATCACAATGTAAAGCTCCATTACTTCTGACATATTGTTTTGGTGGAGAACCCGATTCTCCTGAATCTTGGTGTGGATTAGCTCCTCCATTTCCAACAGTCACATAAACAAAATCTGTTCCTGGAACTGCATTCATTCTAGCATAAAAGTGGTTATGCCCTCCCAATATCATTCTGATTTTATCATATTTTTTAAACACGTCAAAATATCCTATATCAGCATCTGGTTTCAATGAGTTTCCTGGTGTTGGAGTGAATACTGTCTTGTGACCAAACGGAATAATGTGGTCTACAGTTGGGTCTGCCTGTGCCTGTGCTAATAATGGATCAACGGTTGATGGATCATTGTTTTCGGTATCAAAAGCAACAAAAGCAACATTACTTACCTTGTAAATAAATTCCCATTTACCTCCATTGAGTGGCCATAAATTAAGGAAATCATCATTTGGATCATCATGGTTACCCAGAGCTCCAATAATATTGAGATTGTTAAGAGCATCCATATTTTCAGACCACCACTGTTCAGCATTTCCATCATATGAAAAGTCACCAAGTATCAGAACAATCTCTGGATTGTTTGCTGCCATGTTTTCATCGGTGTTAGTATTATCTCTAAAGTCACCAGCTGCTGTAAAGTGGAAAGGAGTGTCAGTTTGAGGTGGTGGTATATTTGGAACACATTGTTGTGTTGTTTGGTCACGGTGCTGACCCGCTGGACATTGAGGTGGTAGTGGTATATTTGGAACACATTGTTGTGTTGTTTGGTCACAGTGCTGACCCGCTGGACATTGAGGTGGTAGTGGCGTCTCCTGTCCTCCTCCACCAGTTTGTGGTGGGAATGGTGCTGTTGCTGTTGCGTCATCATTTAGAGTAATTAAACAAGTTTTAACCTCGCCAGGTTTTATGTCACCTTGGCATTGATTTTGTTGGGAGACTTTATATCCTTCGACATTACTTATAGATAGTGAATAATTACCTTCTTGCATAGAAACAATTTTGATTTCAGGTGATGGAAGAGCTTGAAATGAAGCAAGAATAAATGAATTTCCTACTATGTTTACTGTAAAATCTGATGCAAGTTTTGTACCTCCACTATCATTAATAATAATTGTTGCTAAGATAAGATAACCTGGATCATCATCTTTTGATTCGCCATTGTTATTACTATTACTATTATTACTATTACTATTATTATTATTATTATTTGATTCTCTATCTTCTTCTTCTTCTTCTGATTCTCTATCATCATCATCATCATCATCATCTTGCTGCGATTGTTTCTCTATTGATGGTATTTGTTGTGTAATTGTAGGGTATGCAGGATCATCCACTTGGGAAAAACTAATAATTGGTAATGAAGTAGCAAACAATGATAAGAAAAGTAATAGAATATATCTCATAGTTATTAAATTCACTTATAAAAACAATTCAAATGTATATTTGTACTAGGTTACATAATCAAATAAGAATTATTATTGAATTATTAATATTATTCTTTATATTAAAATATTTAAATTTCTTATTTAAAGTCGATATTTATATAAAATAGATTAGGATCTCCTATTAAATTATCATGATATCAAAATATTAACTATATGACGAATAACTATATTTAAAATTCCTAGTTGATTTACATTTTATATTGATTATATAATTAATGATAATTATAAATAGGTAATATATGGTTTAAAGTGTTCTAGAGTTATTATGATTATTAAGGATAGAATGAAACTATCTCATTGAATTCATTGAACAATCTCAAAATAGTATCAAAATGGCATTGTAATTCTGAATGTTACTAATTCTACAAATTTAAATGCAAGATTATGCTAATATTGGACTCTTAATATTTTTTTAGATATATTTGATTCATTCTGTTTTCTTTTTGATAGATTGTTTGTCTAGAAAATACTATTAGTCAATTTTATCATCAAGATGGAAATTAGATGTTTTAATATGAAATGAAATTCCTTCTTCATATAACCCTTTACAGATACTCTTTATTATACCCTCTTCAATTAAGTGAAGTCTATTTTTACTCTCAATAAGATCCATTGGAATATCAATGTCCATCTCTACTTTTAACTTTAGAAGTCGAGTAGATACCATAAATATAAGTATTAATTAATTGTGTATTTAGTTTGCGGTTTTGCTTTATAAACTCAAATTTTTATATGGATATTTTAAAGTTCCTGAATATTATAATCCTCGACCAATTTTTAGTTATAGTGATTTTATAACTTCATATTATAGAATCAAATTGATTGTTGGAAAAAAAGCGTAAATCATTGTTTTGATATAAGGTTAAATGTTATTTGCAAAATCATCATATTATTTTTCTTTATGTTTGTTCTTGACAAACAATGAATAATTTTATAGTTAATCTATAAATTAGAGGTAGACAATTTTTCAATAAATTTGTATCTATATAAGCTTTAATTAAATTATTCAATAAATTTAGTAAAACTTCTAGTTATCAATACTATTTACATAAGCTTAAAGTTAATAATATTTAAGTAATAAAAATATCTTATTTTATTTTTTAATAATATTTCATATAGTTATATTCTATTGAATAAGTTTACGTTAAAATAGATCAATGAATATTTCAATTAATATTGAATCATAACCCTTTTATAGCCATATAATAGTCAATTATTAATTTTAATGATAAAAAAATCATTGTTAAATTTGGGTATAATTGTATTTGTTAGCACACTTTTAATAATTGGCTCTTTTTATCAAGTAAGCACAACTCTTTTTGAAAATAATCCTAATTTTTCTTTAAACAGCGGTTTTAAATTTGTATATGCACAGGGCAACGACCCAGGCCCAGATGATGGAGGAAGCAACGACCCAGGCCCAGATGATGGAGGAAGCAACGACCCAGGCGCAGATGATGGAGG
>JAATVJ010000311.1 GCA_014523515.1 Nitrososphaerales archaeon TH1177
CAGTCGAATCTTTCTCATGAATTAAATTAAATTTTGTTTGTAGTTCTATTTTTATTATACACTTCCTAGCAGATTACTAGAAAGTGTTACCCATGTCAGTAAATGAAATTGTAACCTATGTTAGTAAGTACAACAATTAGTTAATTATAAATTCAAAATTATAATAATAGATAAATATAGAATTGTTAGGGATAAAAATTCATTATAAACCGAAATTTAACAACAAACCAATTCTTATAGCAGCATTACCAGATATGGGAAATGTAGGAGGATTATGCTTAAATTTCTTAGTTAAGAAAATAAATACGAAAATTTTTGCTGAAATATATTCCTTTTGGCCACCATCTGTAACACATAAAAAAGGAATTATAAATTATATGCAATCAAGCTATAAATTTTATGAAAATTCGGAATATAATATAATATTCTTTACAGGAGATTTTCATCCTACAGATCCAAGAAGATTATATGAATTATGTTATGAAGTTCTAAAAATTGCAGAAATGTTCAATGTCAAAATTCTATATTCTCTTGCTGCATCTCTAAAGCCAATTAATACAATAGAAAAATTAGTCTATGGCGCAGTAAATAAACCAGAAATGTTCGATGTGTTAAATAAATTAAATTTGCAGGTATTAGAAGATGAAGGACAGATAACTGGTTTTAATGGATTAATTTTAGGAATAGCTCAAGAATTTAATTTAGATGGGATCTGTCTCTTAGGAGAAATTGATAATCCAAATGTTATTCAACCTAAAACTTCTCAAGCAATTCTAAAAGTTTTATTAAAAATAATCAATTTATCATTTATTGATTTATCAGAATTAGAAGAAGAAGAAAAGCGAAAGAAGTTTATGGAAAAACAAATGAATTATTTTAATAAAGCAATAAATCAAAGTGAGTTACCAGGAATAACATAAACATAAAGATTTATACAATAAAATTATCTAGTCAAAATTCTAAATATGTTTGTCTTTTATTTTGATCAATAACCATTACTGACAGATCACTAAATGTCTTATTTTCTAAATCAATCATTTTTCCTTTAAAAATAGTTTCTTTTTCCTTATCTGTTAAATATTCAAAAACCCAGACATCAATTTCTCTTGTATTAACTCCATTATTTTTCAAAAATAAAGCAATATCTGCAGGCATAAAATTTTTTGATAAATCATTTGGCCAAGGGCGTGGCAATAAAATAACACTTTTATTATCTAATACGGATTTTATCAATTCTATTTTTTTTTGCTGAATATCTCCAGTTACATGAAATGTAATTATATGAGACTTATCTAGTGGAACCCTTGACTTTGAAGATGCAATTTGAATAGAACTAATTCCTGGAATAATTTCAACATTTTCATTTCCAAAAATCTCTAATAAACGATCAACAACTTCTGATTCAGAAAAATTAACATCTCCTGTAAATGGAACAGTACAACATTCATTATCGTGCATATTTTCATATACCTTTTGGTATATTAATTCCTGGTTTTTCATAGTGATTTCATAAATCTGTTGTCTTTCTTTATCAAGGAAATTTTCAATAGTTCTTAATGTATATCTATAGCCTATAATGTATTTTGATATCAGAATTTTTTCTTTAGCTATTGGAATTATATAGTCAGGATCTCCTGGTCCGACCCCAATAACAAACAATTTCTTTGGCATTTGAAATTGTATTACAAGATAGAATAGCTAATAATATTCGTTATTATACAATTAAATAATTTCTTATTTTATAATAAAAAAATAAAAATTCTAAATTTAAAGAATAGAGTTCAGTAGTATTAAAAAAGAAACTATCTGACTAAATGATATAACTATTTTGACATTCTTAGCATTATATGTAATTATTAACGATTTGGGATGAGCGAACTAAAGCTCGAATTTGTAGGTAAACAAGTTAAAGATATGTATGGTACATTAATGGGAAATGTTGTAGGAATTATTACTGATACTGATGGATCTATTGAATCTGTTAGTGTCGATTGTGGTGATTCAGGTCTAAAACAATTATCTTATGAACAACTATTGGTACAAGGTGATTATGTAATCTTTATTCCTAAATGGAGATTAGATGCACAAAAATTATTTAGGCAAAAAAATTTAACACTTAAACGAATTAAAGCTCTTCAACAGTTAGTTGAAGAAGATGATACCATGAAAGAAGATGCCGAAATTGTATATGTTAGATACGAAAAAAAATTAGATGAATTAGAGGAAAAAGAAAAATCTATTAATGAAAAATTAAAAGAAAGGCTTGATGAACTAAATAGATCAACAAAAAATATTAAATCAATTTTATTTGATGCTAAGTTACAGTACAAAAGTCATGAAATATCAGAAGAAACATATCTACAAGTTACACGATATACTAAAGACTTGATGGATCATATTAATTTAGAAAAAGAAGAAATTAATAATATAAAAGGTCGACTTGAAGAACAAAATTTAGAAAACACATTACCTTTGCCACATTCAATTCAATCAGAAGAGGAAGAAAAAGAAAACTCTAAAATATATACCGATACAAATTCCATTAATCCTACTATAAATAATACTTCCAAAACAACAACAACAACTGTTACTGCATCCAATACAAATAACTCTAATTCTTCAAATGCATCCTTACCAGTATCTTCTACATCAGATAATAATAATGATATACAAACTAAACCTTCCTATTCTGCTGAAACTGAAAAGTATAAACAACATATTCCATCTAATAATGCAGATCTTGACTCAAAACCAACAACTAAAGATGAGATAGAAAAAAGTACTACAGACAACGAAGCTAATTGGCTAGATCAAGTTATAAACAACTAATTTTTATATTTTTATCTTTGAAATTTAACAAATAGCTGCTTTTATTGATTTAAATAGAATATATAAAAATATTAAATCTAATAATTATTGATATTAGATTGATATTATAGTTAGAATTGATGAATTCGTAATATTATTCTCTTTGATAAATCCTTCTGTTGATACCACAATATATTTTGCAGGTACATTTGTTTTAAAGGTACAATAATGAGGATCTAATGGATTCTCACAAGGTTTAGCATCTTTTATTAAATAAA
>JAATVJ010000312.1 GCA_014523515.1 Nitrososphaerales archaeon TH1177
AAATTAAGAGAAAGCAATGAGATGCTTAGCCAACAATATGAAAAAGTAAAGGAATCTGAAAAGATGAAGTCAGAATTTATTAATATAGCTGCACATGAATTGAGAACTCCTATTCAACCTATACTAGGATTAACAGATATTATCTATTCAAAGATTGAAGATAAAGAACAACATGAATTATTAGAAATTATTATGAGAAATGCATACAGACTAAAGAGACTTACTGATAATGTATTGGATGTTACAAAAATAGAAAGTCAGTCTTTAATGCTCAAAAAAGAAAAATTAAATCTCAATATTTTGATATCTGAAGTTTTAAAAGAATATGTGAACAAAGAAGTACAACAACAAATGATAAAAATTGTATACGATTTCAAGCCCAAATGTGATGATATTATTGTAGATGCAGATAGAGTCAGATTAGCTCAAGTAATTCGCAATCTTATAGATAACGCTTTAAAATTTACTACTACTATTTATAACAACAATAAAACAATATTTGTTATTGTAGATAAAAAGAAAGAAGAAGAAGAAAAAGATCAAGTTATTATAAGTGTTAAAGATAGTGGAACTGGTATTTCAAAAGAGGTATTACCCAAATTGTTTTCAAAGTTTACAACTAGTGATTCTAGTACAGGAACAGGATTGGGACTATATATTTGTAAGAATATTGTAGAAGCCCATGGAGGCGAGATTTGTGGTGAAAATAATTTGGATGGTAAGGGAGCAACATTTAGATTTAAACTGCCAATTGCAGATTGAACCACCATCATCAATAGAATTCGTAATCTTTTCTTAGTTTTTTATTTTTTTTAATTCTTATTTGATAAATTTACAACAGTTATACAATACGATGAATTTTATATGTATGTCCTAAGACTCTGCTTTTTTGCTAATAATACATTCTTTAGATTACTACAAGATTTAGTATATAACAACACAAAAACAATCACAACAACAACAATTTACCTTCAAATATTATATAGCATGCATAACAGTTTTCTTTACTCATTATTAACCGGCAGTCATTCCTAACCAAAATAGAACATGTCATAACCTTCTGGATAATGTAGTTGTCAACTACAAGTGAGGCCAGATCTTTTACCAATTATCATAAAAGAATTAGAATTTGTTATCATATACTATAGATTTTGATATAATTTTTATTTACAGCACTAGTTAAAAATTGGATAGATTTTTTGAGAATTTTGAATTAGATATAATTACATTTCAAATCAACAAACCACTACTCATTATTACAAACTTTTAAAAAATAATTTCTTTCTTTTACAATAACTGATAAATTATCTCTAATTCTTATATGAAATTAAGAGCAATAACAATTAAAGTAGAAGGATAAATGTTCTGAATCATTAACCTATGAATTTTTAATATAACAATTGTACATTGAATTTGTAGTAGGACAATTTATGTTGTATCTTTATATAAGATATATTCCCAAAAATGGCACCATGGAAAATAAAATACTATTTGGAATCCTAATTGTTGCTATTGCAGCAGTTGGTGCATCAGCCGTTACAACAGTACTAGACAACATCATTCAAGACGTATCTGCTGAACAACCTAAAAAGACACCACCAAAACACCCAGGTAAACAAGGTGGACAAAAAGGGCAACCAGGACCTGAAGGTGGATCCGGACCATAATAAAAAAATAGAATTGATATTATTCTATCAAACAAATTTTTTTATTTGTAATTGATGGAACTTATTAATGTATTGACAAAAGAATAATAAACTTCTAAATGATGTTACACTTGAAATGTTTTGATGATTAATTATTATAACATTTCTAGGTTAAAGTTAAAAAAATATTTAATTATAATATAATTATAAGCAATATATTGAAATTTCTAGATGATTCTACTGCACTTGTGAATTAGTTACTAAAATTCATAATAAAACATTTCTTAACATTGTTATCAAAAGCCCAGTTTAAATATTTTTTATGATAAGCCTTTATAGTTTTTAATATTTACACCATCAATTAAATGCTCTTTTTCCATCCTTTACTGTTAAATCTCCTTCAATTTTTTTAATTCTCTTTTAGTTTCTTCAATTTGCTATTATAAGTCAATAGATTTCAGATTATAACATATAGAATTCCGAACTAAAATTCAACTCTTGTTTTTTAGAATTTTCATTAGTAAAATAAGAACCTTAGTATTTGGATTTATATAAATAATAAAGGTTATTGGGATTATATATCATTACTAAAATGTATTTTTTTAATCAGAAATTAAAGGAAGATAACCAAGATATAGAAAAATTGTTATTATATATAAATTAATAAAGAAATTTGTACAATAATTTTGCTTTATAATATTGAATTAGAGAGGTAAAAAAATAATATAAAATCATCAATGTACAGTATTATTGATACATGTAAATGGTAATCAATATCATTGTATATGATTGGTTAAATGCTTTCATGACTAATAAAATATATGTCATCAAAAAGACAAGAACGTAAAGAAGAAGAATCAAATGAAACACGTTCAACAACAATAACAGAACAACAATTTCAACGAGAACAACAACAACAAGCAGTTAATAAAGTATTAGATGAAACTAGAGATAATATCAAGAAAACAACTAATGAAGCAAGAAAAGAAATTCCACAGTATACTCAAATCGTTAACGATTATCAAGAAAATACAATTCAAGCAATTAGAGAAATTACAGATAATTATGTAGAATCACAAAAAGATATTCTAGCTAATTCATTACAACTTTGGTCTGATTGGACTGTATCTCCTAGACAACTGGCTGAAAACTATGGAAAGATAGTTAGTAGCTTTGCAGATAATGTCGTAGCAGCAACTAGAGTAATAAATAATACTATATTTGCAAATATAGATTCTGTTAATACATCTGTTAAGCATACAAAAGAGAATATAAAAGAACTTTCAAAAATAGGTGCTAATACTGTAAAAACATTCCAACAAGTTAGTAGGGATAATATCCACAATACAACAAGTTCTTAAAATTCCCAATAAAGCAACATATTTTTTTTCTTCTCCCAAAAATGTATTCCATTAATATTTTTATCAAGAATTTATTCGCTTATAGATGTTAATTCCTTGATTATACATTCATTTAATAAAAGTTTTAGAATTTATCTTATCCTACAGTTTATTTTATACATCTTTTACTTTTGCTTCTAGTGAAATCATCTACTAATTCAAACGAAATTGCTTTTTTTAATTTTCTTTCTTTTACAATTTTTTATTTATAAATAAAAAACATAATTTTTTTACTTTTTTAATTGTGCTACAATTCGGATTCAGTAGTTTCACTTATCATTTTATCGATAAAAGATATATCATTCTCTTTTTCATTGTTGCTCTTATCAAATGATGAAGTTGTTGTTGTTGCATTTGTTCCTTGATCATCACCATTATTATTATTATTATATTAAATAGAATTGCAGGGACACTATTTCTTTTAGATTATTAATGATGACAGTGGTTTTGTTGTTGAGATCTATCATAGTTTACTATTTGTATTATGTTAATAGGCTAAAGACATAATAATTAAGGACTGAAAAGAAAGGAGTGCAGATATAGGGTTAGACTTTGTTCCAATGGTATACTACTATCTAGTTTCCAAGTCTTCCTTCTTTGACAAGTATTTTGCAGGAGCTATTAGTCTGGTCTCACTTCAACTGTGTTTATTACATTACAGGTCTGTGATTCTCCGGCTGCTATTGTTCCTTTTGCCTCTAAACCATAAGGTATACTAGGATTTACAGCAAAACAATTTCCTGTAAATGCTATAGTCATAGCGATGTCATAAGCTACATTTTCTCTCTCCAAAGCCACTAATTGTTCGTTAACTGTTGCATCTGTTGTTTCTGTTACTATATAATCACCAGGATCTAATGTAACAACTGTTCCTGACTCTGAACCCTTAAATCGAGATGGGACTGGATTGTTACCTGTCACTTGGAAAGGAAATTGATCTTCAGTTATCGTGGCTAAAGAGTCTTGGCAACGTTCGTTACCCCCTTTAGATTGGGTGTAATCTATACAGTTAACAAGTTTAGTTACCTTCAAAGTCGTGGCTGATTGTGTGGTGCTGCTAACATATGCTGTTGGAGGTTGGTCTGTAACAGTAATGCTTACTTTAGCAGAAGAACTGGTTTTACCTGTAGCAGTATCTATGACTCTGAATGAGAAAGAATCACTACCAGCAAAGTTGGTTTGTGGAATATAAGTTACTGAAGCTGTAAATGATGTGCTCTGTGTTATTGAACTCAATGTACCATGAGCAGGATTGGATGATATAGAAAATTGTAATGCATTATTGGAAGAAATTGTTCCTGATAGTTGAATGGTGACAGGTGTATTTTTCTGGGTTGTTGCACTTGTAGGAGTTGCAGTTGGAACTTGTTGTTGCTGTGGCTGATTTGCTGCTGAAGTCGTTGGTGATTGTTGCTGTTGTAACTGTTGCTCTTGCAACTGCTGTTGCTGTTGTTCCTGCAGCTGCTGTTGTTGTTGTTCTTGCAATTGTTGCTGCTGTTCTTGCAGCTCCTGTTGTTGTTGTTCTTGCAGCTGCTGTTGTTGTTGAGTGGTAGAAGGTTGTTGAGTAGTTGGTGGAGGGGTTGTAGATACAGTTGTTATTGATGATGATGCTGAATCAAGAGAAGAAAGAGAATGATAAACAGTAGTAGTAGGAGGTGCAGAAGAAGAAGAAGCAACAAAAACAGAAGTTAGTAGTAATAAAGATAATAAAGCAAAAGCAACTATAATACTTGTTGAAGCTATCTTTTTGCCTCTGTGTTCCTGCCTTTGTCTTTGTACATGATTATTATGATTATTATTTTTATAAACATCTGAAGGATTAGTTAATCCCATTAGGAATCAATAACCAATAAAATATAAATAAATTCAGCTTAGAACTTTGATATCTTCTTATACTTCTGCTTTATCCTTGCTAATTTGTCATAATCTACTATTACTGTTGAATTATGATGATCGATGAGGTAAGAGAATTGTGCCATTAGTAATAATACCTACTCCTTGATCTGTTGATGGTGTTTACCCTAGGGAGTTCAAGAGTAGGAAATGTCTATGTCTTTGCTGGTATTAGGAAAATACCATCCACGCCCTTTACTGTAATAGTAATAAGTCCATCTATTGTATAAAGTGTTTTTGACATTATTAAATTATCTATATTTGTTATTAGTAGATATTATAGCTTGAAAAAAATATTTTGGAATTATTTGAAATAGAGATATCGAAAGGATAGATGTAAATAGAAAATATCTTAGGCATTAAAAATTAAAGGTATATTGATATTGTTGAAAGATCATTCGATTAGATTATGACAATTCCATTTCTTTATGATTATATGTTAGTTTTTTGTTGTACAGAGAAACAAAGAATCATTTCATCTATTA
>JAATVJ010000313.1 GCA_014523515.1 Nitrososphaerales archaeon TH1177
AATTGAGATAACAAGTATGCAAAATAAAAAAATATATAAAAATATCAATTACTTTATATTTAATCCAAAACTATTGAGAAAGCAAGCCAATCTTTTTAAGTATTTTATTTTAATTTTAACTGTAATAGCATTATCCATATTTTCTCTTTTAAATCTAAAAAGTATTGTTACTGTTTATGCACAATTAGAAGAAAAAGATATTGAATTTCAACAATCGTATTGGACTGAGAGCTCACAATCAGTTTCCACTGCATCTTCTGATCAAATAGAATCTTCAACAACTACAGATATTACTAAAAAAATAGAAAAAGAAGTTGAACCTGGAGAGGGTATTTCTACTCTTGCTATAGAGTTAGTTAATACGGCAAGAAATGATATAACTGCAGTAAAAGGATTTTTAACTCTTCCAAAAGGTTTTCAAGATGCAGCAGATGTAAATATTATTAAACCAAATACAAATAATATATCCAACAGAATAATAAATTTTAATAATATTTCAACTGCCAGTCATAATTCAATAGTACGAGCTGGAGATCTTTTTACATTATTTTTTGATATTAATATATTAAATGATACATATATTGGACAATATAATTCTTCTTTAAAAATAATATACTCTAAAGTACTTGAAAAGGGAAAAATTACTTCAGTTATTCCTATTGAATTTGATATACCTGGAAAAGTAATTCTAGATGCATCTTTAACAAAAAATAGTAAAGAGACACAATTAATTACAGGACAATATCATGAGATAAATTTGGTTATAAGAAATAAAGGAAGCTCTCATGCTAGTGGCGTTATAGCAACAATAAAAGGATTTGAAAAACCAACAAATGTAAGTGATAGCCAAACTAATATGTTGCCTTCTTCATTCATACCCGCTATAAATACAGGAAATAGAACATTTAATATAGGTACGATGCCACCTGGTTCTTCCGTCATAATTAATCCAGTTATATATATAGCAAATTCTGCGGAAGAATCTGTTCAAAATTTAATCCTAGGATTGGCATATGGGGATTCGTATGGTAATAGGCAAGAATTTGATTCATCTATTGGTATTATTGTCTCTCCTATGCCCGAAGCTTCTAATTTCAATGTTATTCCAATATTTGAAAATGTTCCTATATCTCAATCAAATAATAATAATAATACTGTAATACTTACTGCTGGAACTATAGAAGATTTAAAATTCAGAATTAAAAACAATGCAAAAAATTTTTCGAATCCGCTAACAGATCTTGTAGTCAATTTGAATGTTTCACCAAAAGAATCGATAGAGATTTTAGGTAATTCTAGATGGACCTTTGATTCTATGAATCCACAATCGTATTATGATCTAAATACTAAAATATTTGCTGCTGAGCAGATAGCAAATACTCCAGTAGAATTTTCTATTAGTATTGATTATATTTCTAATCAAGAATTAAAAAAAGAATCATTATTTCTTGGAGCATATATAGAAGGAAAAATAAGAATTACTGGACATGATTTTGTAATACGAGAAGTTGGAGATGTACCTAATTTTAGTGGCAATTTGCTAAATGAAGGAAATATAAGAGCATTATTTACAAAGGTAGATTTATTAAATTTGAAATCAGTATCAAATTTAATAAATAATAACAATAACAGTGATAATAACATTCATAAAGGTAAGGCTATTCTTTTGTCTAAACCACAAGAACAATATCTTGGCGATCTAGATGCTAATTCTCCGTTACCTTTTAGCATACCAATTGATTTAAATGCTAACGCAATACCAGAAAAATATTCGTTCAGTTTAAATGTAACTTATAACGATGACTTAAGACAGGTTCATCATGCAGTCTTAAATGGAACCGCAGATGTTGATTTACCAAAAGAAAGTGAAAGTGAAAGCCAATCATTTGGAATTATTGATGTTATAACTAGAAATTATATTATGCTTATAATAGTTATAACAATAATAATAATAACAGCAGCAACAATTATAGGAATATTCTATGCTAAAAGACGAAAAAAATTATCATCATCATCATTTAAATTTGGAATTGGAAAAGAAAATAATGATGATGATGAATTGAAAAATAAAGATAATTCTTTGTTTGAGAATACATCAGCACTTTTTGATACTGAAAAAGATAATGAAAAATGATACAGATTAAAGAAATCTTTCTATTTGCATTTGAAGCACTAAGGGATAGAAAAGTTAGGTCTATCCTAACTATATTGATGGTAATGGTGGGTAGTAGCTTGCTAGTTGCAGTAAGTGGTTTGGGTGCAGGTTTTACATTTTTTTTTAATAAACAATTTGAAAATCTTGCTCCAAATATTTTATTTATTAGTAGTTCTCAACAAAATCTTCAAGCAGGCGGATTATCAGGTGGCCCACCGCCTGCTCCTAAAATAGTTCTAAATTCAGCAGTGATGAACAGAATCAATTCTTTACCTTCTGTAAATGAAGTTATCCCATCATTTCAGGCTGAAATAACTTTAATATCTCAAGGCGAATCCAGAACTACTACTGCA
>JAATVJ010000314.1 GCA_014523515.1 Nitrososphaerales archaeon TH1177
GCATGTAACTTTTTACATCTGAAACATCGATTACATTCACCTTTAGAGAAAAGTCTGATTGATAGAAAGAGTTATACAGTATTTCAAGGATAGAACAGAATGTTTTGATGATTACTATCCATGTGTCGTTAAGAGTAAGGGGGATTGTGACCTACAACATATATACAATTGGATCAAATTATTCGTTTATCTGTATAACGCAAAGATTAGAAAGGAATCTCTATTCAATATTGGAGGTGAAATAATAGTCTTAACTTAACAGGACCCAAAAAAACTACTGATAATAAAATTTAGTTTAGTTAAAAAAGTTTTTTTGAAGATAGCTCTATATATGTCCCACATAAGGGTACTATATTTTAAAAACTTTTTCCTACAATATTTTGTATGCTATTTAGTATAGCTATACAGAATCAGCAATAATACTATAGACAGTTATGACTGTTATAATAACAATTATTTTCTTAAAAAGATATTTAATAGTTTTTAGTAAAAAGATCTACATTTTTTATTATTCTTTCTTGCATTGCTTCATTCCATTCCTGGTGGGTTGCATTCTTCTTTTTTTCTAATAGATCTATTAGAGACATTACTTTATCGTCAATGACATCCACGATCTCTTTTAACCAATTTCCATGTACAAGACTATCAACATCTAGATAGTATCCATTCTGAGCTAAATGATTCTTGATGATACTAGATAGTATTTCAGAGTCAAATTTGTTTCAATCCCACTGAACCCCTTTATTCATGGATATAATTTACATATTAACTGCTTTTGTGCTAGTTTTTGAATCGTTTTTCGATACATTAATCAATTTGATAGATAAGTATGCTATGATAGACCTTTTTAAATTCATTTGTATATATTCATCGTCTTTTTCTGCCTATATAGTCCATAGTCGCTATTTAGGAGAAGGCTATGGCTTTATTATTCTAATATTGTGCTACAATAAACGGTAGTTTAATCATGTACTAAGAGTCATAATTGGTTAACCATTTTATAAATTAGAAATTCTATAATTTTATAATAAAACCAAATATATTATTAGCAATTACATTATAAAAATCTCCAACTATTTGCTCCAAATAAGAAATCCTTCTTTTCGAGTTATTGTATCTATAGATTTCGATAAAAACTTATTTCTAATAAGTGTATTTCCATCTCCGACTATTATTGTTTTTCTCTTGCTTCTTGAAAATGCAACACATGATCTGGGAATATTAACAAAACCTATTGCTTCTTTATAATTCTGTTTATTGTTAGATCGAACCATTGATATTATTGTAACTTCTGCTTCTTGACCTTGAAATTCATCAATTGTCCCAATTCTTACTCCCTTTTGTAGATAAAAATTACATAGTCTTTCTTGTTGCTTATATGGAGTTGTAACAATAATATCTTTAATTCCCATACTAAGACATCCGTCAGCAATCTCTTTGATAATTGCAACTTCTCCTTTGTTTGTAAAATGCTTTTCTTCTTTATAAGCACCATTAGTATCAACAAATACAACATTTTTCTCATGTTTTAATATTCTACTTAAGTTATTATTTATACCACCATAACTTTTCTTTGCTATGTCTGCAGTAGATATATTCATAACTGAAAAATCTGCCTCAAGCTTGAAATCATAATAAGGATTAATCAAATCTAAAATGTCTTTGTTAAATCTATATTCTCTTTTAAGTAATGTAGTTGGGAAATGTCCTAAGATACGGTTAAATAAACTTTCTGATATATAATCATGTGATACTGGAGGCAGTTGCTTATCATCTCCAATGACAATAATTTTACCATTATTATCTCTTAATGAGGAAAATAACATTCCCATTCTATCAAGACCAACTAGTCCAGCCTCATCCACTATAACTGCTCCAACTTCAATTATATTACCGAGATCTTTAGCACTATAATCGGTAGTTAATATTATTCTGGCATTTTGGAAAAAATCTTTGGCTATGGAAATCTTATTATAGAAATTATTATATCCATTAGAATAACATGAACTACAATAGTCCTCTACTATATTGTCAAATGTATATTTGGTGAGATGATTATATGTTCTATTTAGATTCGCAACGTTCCCATATCTAATAACAAATCCATTAGGTAATTGAATTTTCATACGTTGTAGAAGGGAGTCTATTTTCGATAAAATACTATCAATCATTACATTGGTGGGTGCAGTAACTAGAATAGGAAAATAATCATCTTTTAAAAGATCAAAACAACAATGTGAAATAACCGTTGATTTTCCAGTACCAGGTGGCCCTGTTACTGGAACTGTTTTTTCAGAGTTTATTCTATATCTTGCTGTCTTTTGCTCTAAATTTTCAATTTCATCAAAGGATGGAAAAGTGAGACCAGTATTCATTTTACTTTATGCCACCACATTGATCTCAAGTAATTACCTTCATTCTCATATCTACATTATTGTTCCCTCGACTAACATTTTTTTTCTTTAATACTATATCATCAACATAGGAAGAACGTCGAAAGAATCTATCAAGAAATTTCATTGATGTTAAACCACTACTAAAGTTAAATCTATCAATAGTAAAAGATGCTTTATCCCTATTGTCATACAGAAGATAATACAGATCATCTCTGTAAAATTCAAGAGTAATTGATTTTCTATCAATATCAATTTCTCTTATAACTGCATTAGGATTGCTCCCTAAATTTGGGTTGCCATCAGAAATAGTCACATGCTCGCCTATACTAAAATCTAAAAATTTGTCAAAATACTCATCGCCTAGCAAAATAATTTTTCCTTTATCTAAATCGATAGATGAAGTATCAATATACAAATTTGTAATAGCAGATCCTTCTCTTTGTCTTTGCTCTGGAGATTGTAAAACTACATATGCTTTCCATCTATCATCAAGAGAAACCTCTTCTCTTATTCTTTTTGAAAGTTTAAATTCTATGTTTCTTTTTATCCTCTCATCTTCTGATAATTTATTATTATTAACAAATGCCCAATTTAAGCATCCATTGTGTAATGGGCATTTAGGACAAAAGCCAGTTATTTGTGGAGAAATCTTTGACTTCCATATTTGTACATATTTGTCTATTATTTCGAACACTTTTGGAAAATCAAACTTTTTTCTATTACCATCTTTATCTGCAAATTGCCATGTATATTTTGGAGGTTTTTTTAAATTTAATGTTTGTATAAGTAAAAGGGCTTCAGCATCTGCCTGAAGATTCCAAATTGCAGTTCTTGGTCGATAATTTCCTGTTTTAATTTGTACTATTTCCACTGATTCTTTTTCTAAATTAATTAAATCATCTGCAGACACATAATAATTCAAATATTGATTTTGGTTATAGCAATTAAGTTGTTCTTCTCTTTCTTTTTTTGTAAGCTTAATTTTAAGTAAATCAAGTCGTCCTTCTAGCGGAATTTTGGTATTACGAATTGTAAATTCAGGTCTAAACAGAATTTTTTTATTTTCTTCTTCTTCTGCAAAAATCTGATCAATTAGTCGATCAGATCTTATTTCCAAATCCTCTAATATAGAAGGTAAAGGATTTTCTATATTTGAAATCATAAAATGTTTCCAATTGATTCTTATATCTCTTTCTGCATTGCGAATAAAAGTTTCTTTAGCTTGAGATTTTTTGGTTACAAAATGTGAAGACTTTATAGTATTACTATTATTTCTTAGAGATTGCGTAATTTCCGTCAGAGATCTTAATGTGATTCTATGAATTGCATTACCTATTACTCCATCGGCATTAAAATTATCAGATTCCATGCCAAAGAAAGAGATGTTATAAGTAGCACGTTCACAGAAAGCCATATTAGCTATAGCGCTTATTCTAGGAATTACTACTGGATTTATTTGTCTTATAATATCTTTGGAAGTTAGAGTATAACCATTGCCAATACTATTATGATTATTATCTGCTATCGAGGATATTTTTGTATTCGATGAATTAAAAACAAAAGCATCAGTGCAGGAATTGACATTCTTAACGTTATTATTGGCCATGTTAATACCAGTGTTATTTTTAGGATGTGCATTGAAATCGTTATTTATCAAACATCTTCTCCCTAAGAAGGATTTTTATTATTGTTAATTTTTAGTGAATTGTCATAAATTGAAATATCTGAATCTATAAGAGAATATGTATCTGTTGGAAAGAAATCTTCAAGTTTTGAATAAGATGGTTTTGGCTTTTTATCTTTATTTAGTTGTTTTATTATACTAATAGTTTCTTCAATAAACCACTTTATTATGATAAAATTTTCATAATTGATATTTGCTTTGCAGTTAATAATACCCTGTTCATTTATGGTGATCTTTGGTACAGATTTTCTGAATCTTATTCCTGTAATGCCAATTGACGGTTTTAATGTTATATTCTCTATGTAGTCACCATTAATAATACGATTCTTTATTTCTTCATTAACTTCTTCTAATCTTAAATCATATTTTCCTCTTCCTGAATAATTAGCTGAAATTGTCTTACCTCCTATTTTTATAGATGTTATCTGGCTTTGATTTGTTGGCCAATAGTCATAGAGAGAGACAAGCAATTGTTGCATAATACTAGGTGATTCATTATAGATAAAATCACAAATCTTGTAATTTTTCTTAAATCCTATTGCTTTTAAATAATTGGAAAGAAAGTCATGAGCCTCATCTACGGATTTGACTTTACAAACTAAAATTATGTTACCATTTGCAAAGGTATTTGCATCAATGATATATTTTAACTTTTGAGATTTAATGGCTGTGGTCTGTTGAGTTACTTGACCTATTTTTCCTTTATCAGTTACATTCTGACTTATAATTTCATCAAGAATTTCATAATAAGGAATTGCCACAACTTTGTGATTCAAAATAGAAGGAATTGCATAGCCTGAATGATAATTATTAGGTTCAAAATGAAATGGTTCTTGTAAAAGACAATCTGTAAAGATTCTAAATGCAGAATCAAAATCAGAACTACCATAATTATATGTTTCCTCTTTATGTATAGGTTCAATGAACCTAGAACTATTAGATGGATAAATATTATTGATTCTAAATGGAAAAATAGAAGAAAATTCTACTTCATTTCCTTGGTTATTAAAGGATTGCAATTCTTATATATCTCCAATGCTTGAATCAATATTTACCATTTCCTTCGGATCGGATTCATTTTTTCTCTCTATTTCTACTGAACCTAAATCTATCAGTTCTAATGCACATCTGATAGGTTTTTGTATGGTATAATAAACTCGCAGTCCTATACGGTCTTGCTTGATTATATTCTCATTAATCAAATCTTTGAAATGATAAGCAAGAGTAGATCTTGCCATATTTGAGAATTGAGAAATGATCTTTTTTCGCTCTACCCTTTCCCCATCAATATAATATTGTCTTAGAATTTCAACTAAGATCTTATATTTAGTACCATCTAAATTTAAGTTTCGATCTACAATTTTTTTGGCTAAAGTGAATCCTTCAATATATGCTACTCTTTCAATAATTTTTCTTTCTATTTTGTTAATATTGGCTTGATAGGCCATCTTTAAGCATGATAGAATAAAGAAACTTGTTAATCCAGGTAATCCAAGAGAGTAATTAACTATTTGGTCTAAAGAATAATCATCAAACAAAGTTAATTGTTTGGCATTTGATTTTAATGTATTTCTCGTAGATTCTAGGATAATTTTTATTATTTCTTCTTCTTCCCTTATACCAAGCCAAAAAACATCTCCAAATATTTTTTTTAATCTTTCATTGGTTATTATATAAGAATATGTTAAATTAGTAATGCAATAGATAAAAGTCGGAATCTTAAATCCATCGAATCTTATTGCATTGCAATATTGCATTGCATTTGAAATGAATGAATCTGCATCATCAACAAGAATTATTCTACTATTATGGAAATCAACCTCTTTTATCCATTGTTGAAAATTATCAATTCTATCTGAATTCTCGTCATTTTTCTCTTCCTCTATTGAAAATCCAGACCATCTATCCGATGCGTTAACATATAAAGAAAAATTTTCATTAAAGCCTTTATTTAAGAAATTTTCAATTATTTTTAAAATTGTTGTTCTACCAGAACATTCTGGACCTACTAAAATGAGATGTCTTTCATTTTTATGGCAAGCACCTATTCTTTCAGCTAATTTAGTTATTATGGTTCTAGTACTTTCAACTATCTGTTTTTGATTGTTTATTAAGATACTAGGATCAAAAGGATTACCAATAAAGTCGAAAAAATCGAAAAAATTTGACTGTGATTGTCCTCTTATTATACCTCGATTAAAGGCTTCTTTAACCGATAAATGCAAATTTTCTTCATTCTCAATTGGCTTAGACAATTTGATTTTTTCGACTCTATTGATTTTATAGTACTTTGATTAGTATAAAGTTTTCTATAAAAATGCTTTTTAAT
Source organism: Nitrososphaerales archaeon TH1177 (assembly GCA_014523515.1). GTDB lineage: Archaea > Thermoproteota > Nitrososphaeria > Nitrososphaerales > Nitrososphaeraceae > TH1177. The sequence continues at coordinate 6,410 of JAATVJ010000314.1, forward strand.
TTACAATATTTAGCATTTATTGAAATGATTTAAGGTTAAAAACATCATTGATCTAATCTAACAATAAAAATTTACTATTCTAATGATAAAATACTGATTAGGGAAATTAGTGTACTTCATAAAAACGATATATTTTTTAACATATACCTTTAATTGAAATTGCATATAAATCCTCAATCTGCTACTGTGCAAGTTTTTCGTCGTCTAATTCAAAAAAAAAGATTTAATAAAAAACTAACAAGGAAGCGATATATTAAAGCAGAATTTATAGAAGAATTATCATTAAGATAGAATGCTCATAAATTTGGAATTAGTATTTTCTATATCCTGTAACATACTAGTTACTTTTTAACTATAATATAAATATTAAAAAACAAAATATTGTAACAATTAAAAATATATGTATACATCAGCAAGAGGAAATCTTTAATTGTTGGATATTAATGTACATATAAATAGAGAAAACAATATAGCAAACTCCGTTTAATTATAAATTCTTTTTCTCTATAATACTACTTGTAGATATTTTAGAATTGGCTTCTAAATTTTAGCTATTAATTTTATTACATATTTATTTAGAAGTTGAAAAGAACAAGAAAAAATTGAAGAAACCTGTTAATAGTAAATTCCAGAATTTTAATTTATTAAGAAAAGGGAATTAAACCTCATTTCAAAAAAGATAATATTTCTAGATTAGTAAAATGTTTCATTAAGGTATATCCTGAAAACGAACCCCATTTTTGTTACCTTCTATGTGATGTTGAAACTGGCTTGGTATATGAATCAAGTGGTGAGAGATAGATGTATAAGGAACTCAAGACACAGATAAAATATAATATGCATACTCATTACTTTTATTGTCTTAACAACAAAATAAGAGAATAATAATAACAATATCTTATTCAAATATGACAATAAAAAATTTGTCTCTAACTATTATTAACTATATAACTATATGTTGCACAATGAGTAATAATGACAATAGAGGCTTGGCCTCTGCAGATGAAAAAACAAGAAAAAGAGTAGCAAGTCAAGGTGGAAAAGCATCTCATAGTGGTGGCAGAAAGAGCTATTAATAACAAATAAAAAATAACAAATAAAAAATAAAAAAGAAGGATAAATCTTCTATTTTGAGAAAGAGTATCCCACAGTCATAAACTACTTATTACTTTTATTATTGATGTTTACTGTTTTATTATTGATAAACATTGTTAATCCTTCTGTATTGCATTTTGGGCAGTTCCAATTTATTCTAAAATATTCATTAGTAATGTCTACATTTGTCAATTCTATTTCTTTACTTGGAAACTTGTAACCACAATTCTCACATTCTAATATTGCCATTTTTTATTATGCTATCCAAAGTATTTGTATTTTTATTTTTATTCATCTTCTGGTTCAATTTTTTTTAAAATTATAATTTTATTTCTATCAATACTAATGATGCAATTACCACAATTTCGAGGCCTATTTCTTTTAGAATTTCTTATGGCACAGGAAAATTGTGGATGAATTGTCACCACTCATCTTTGCTCTTACCGTTATATTAAGATCTTTAGTTAAAGATATCATAGTCAGAGAAAGCGATATATACATACTACCATCACATTTACATCTATACCCTGATTCACAGATGGTGATTCAAGCAGAAGGTACTAAGAAAGACACATATAAATACAGCATCCATAGAAGAGAAATAAAGTTTTAAAAAGAACCAGAAAGATATTGGATAATTTCCAAGCCGAATTTACTATAGTATCTACACGGATGAATCATTTTTATTCTTCTTTGATTTATTTGTAAGAAGGATATATGGATAAAGCAGGATAAACGAACAATTGTAAGAGTTACCAAATCTCATCAACAATTACTCTTTTTTTGGTACTACCAGCTTGGAAGAAAAACAATTGTTCAGACAGTATATGACTTGTTCACTGCAAACAGATTTTTAGACTATCTAAAATATATACAAAAGAAAATTTCTATAATGCTATTTATCTCTGGATAAAGCAAAATAGCATTACAGATCAAAAAAAGTGCTAAATATTTAGCTGAAAATAAAGATATCATTTGATTTTAGTATATCTGCCAAAGGTATCTCCAGAATTCATGATATTAGAATAGATATAACATAGCCAAAGACGATCTTCTTATTCTACAGTACTATTTATTATTTACCGATTTCAGAAATAAAAAATATCTATATATTTCAGAACAAAAAGATTCAATCTGAATACGAGAAATTATCTTTTGGAATATATCATCTAGTATATATAAATAGTATATATCTAACAAAATATCTATTTTCAAATATACTTAATATCTCTAAATTCAAATAATTTGATAATTTATTATGTATTCTCTAAACTACAACATTTTATAATACAGTTTGGAAAGTTTGTTTATATATTTAAAAACTATTTGTAAATTTGAAACTATGAAAAAAGTGATTTTAGTTTATTGAAGATAAAGTATTCGAAATATAAATAAATCTCGTCAACTATATTGCTATTATAATATACTAATATGAGATCATACTTTCGAACTAATAGCAAAGGCTTTAAAAAGTTTGAATCATTATACATATGGAAACAGCTAAAAGAGAATAGAGGAAAGAGCCTACCTTGGTACTTTGATGTATCAATAAATCGCATGCCTGCCAAATACTTGATTTCCAGATCTATAACTTGTAAATTTACAGATTTAACAAATATAGATGAACAAAAACTTTGGGAAGAATATACAAATCTAACAGAAATATTCTTAGAGAAGTGGAAAATAATAAGATCAGAAGAAATCGATATAATAACTGAATTAAATCAACAGAAAGAAACTTCCTTAATGGATTTGACTGTTGAGCTTGTTAAACGTATGCTAACACACTGCAACTTTTGTCGCTGGAATTGTCAGATTGACAGATCTATTCAACAAACAGTAAATGAAGATAGTATATCTTGCCAGACTAGAAGACAAAAAAAGCATGGTACTTGTCAGCTAGAATCAACTTCTAAAGTAAGCAGTTATTTTCATCACCGTGGTGAGGAACTTATTTTTAGAGGAACTAATGGATCAGGAACAATTTTCTTTACAAGCTGTAATATGAGGTGCTCTTTTTGTCAAAATGGAGATATAAGTACAGACAAAGAAAATGGTATTCTTATAACACCAAATAATTTAGCTCTAATGATTTGGCAGCTTCGAATGGAAGGATCTCATAATATTAACTGGGTCGGGGGTGACCCCACTATACACCTACATACCATTGTACAGGCAATAAGCATGCTCGACTCCTTCAAAATAGACTGGATAAATAATAGTAAGGATCTTGATTATATTGAATCAGTGAAGTCTGATAAATATTTTAGCAATTTACCTTATGATTCAGAATATGCATTCTATAAACAGTCTATATTCAATAGCCCACAGCTTTGGAACTCAAACTTCTTTATGAGTAGTGAGGCAATGAGTATTCTGCGTACACTTATGGACGCCTGGCTACCAGACTTCAAGTTTGGTCCTGGCAAATGTGCGCTAGATCTTTCTAGAACTCCATGGTACTGGGAAACTGTAACTAATAATCTAAAACTTGTCCATGAATGGGGAGAAGATTTTGTAATACGTCATCTCATAATGCCTAATCATATTGAATGTTGTACCAAGCCTGTTCTAGATTGGATTGCCAATAATATGCCAGAAGTTCAGATCAACATTATGGATCAGTACCATCCAGACAACCTATGCAATCCATTGTCACCAAAATATAAAGATCGTTATAAGGAAATTGCAAGATCTCCTACGAAAGAAGAAATAAGAAGAGCATATCAGTATGCTAATGATCTAAATCTTAACTTTAAACCATTATCTCATGAAAAAAACGTCTGATGAATATTTAATATAATATATTTTAATATACTCTAATTGGTAATAGGTAAAAATAATAGTAATAATATTACTTTTAAACATATATTCTGTTTAATTTAAATTGTATTTATATATCTATTATTAGGATACATTATTAATATTATATGCTGTATAATCGGCTGTATTAAATTAAGGAAATAGATTTAGCCGTAAATGCTCTATTTCTAATCTGTTATGGTAATTAGATTATTTTCCATTAACTACTAAATCCTAATTCGTTTTCATTATTTATTTTAGATATATAGTATGATGATTTCATTTTATTAATTTTTTTTGTTTTACTAATTCAATACTTTATTTCTAAATATTTACAGTGATAAAACAGCTGATATGATCACGGTATAATTAAAAGTTCTTTATTAGAATATGAAGATAGTGGATATATATCATTATATGGTTATTCTAGTTGCTATTAATTATGTTCTATTCAGTTGATTGTTTTTCTTCTTTTAATTCTCTTCTCATCTTTCAAAGATAGTGGTGGAAGTGTGCTCATATCTAAAATATCTAAATCTTTAGTTTGTTTCTTGTTATTAGTTTCATCTTATGCAATCTCTTCTTCAGATTGTTGTTTTTCTGTCTTGATCTTATTTAAAGGCTCTAAGAGACTTAAGTCCTTCGTATGTAGCTTCTGGTTGTTTAGTTGGTTTTTCTTGGTACCAACAATCACCAAAATCAATTACCTCACCTTTTTCATAAACAATATTTTCACAACATTGAACAAAATAAAAAGTTGCTCCTTGTTCTACTACCTCACAATCAAATCAAGATTCTGCATCTGCCTTTTTCATCTCTAATGTTTTACTAACACTAAAAATGAAAGAAAAACCATAATACTAAATAAAATTTGTATTTTTACTGCTATATGCAGTTTATACATGACTATATGTATAGAAACATTTAAGACTATCTAATAATTTGTTATTGAATAATAAGTAATTTACAAAATATGTCTTCATAATTAAAAAATATGATCTAGAAAAGTAGAACAAAAATTTTTGGATATCCAAATTTAATATAAAAAATTAGCTTTGGATGTTCTCCCTTAGAATCTGAATATTTCAGAAACAAGAGTGAACATTTTATTTCTTATTTGTTCTTACAAAGTTAATTCTCTTTTATCTATTAGTTTTCAGCTGATTGTGAAGCTGATTGATCTATGTTCTGATCTATATCTTCACCTTCTGCTTCTTGTTCTGCTGCTTGTCCAATAGCTTGTTCTATATCTTCACCTTCTGCTACTTGTTTTGCTGCTTGTCCTATCTGCTGTGCTATATCTTCACCTATTCCTAATTGTGAAGCTTTTTGTCCAATAGCTTGTTCTATATCCTCACCTACTGCTACTTGTTTTGCTGCTTGTCCTATCTGCTGTGCTATATCTTCACCTATTCCTAATTGTTCTGCTTGTTGTTGAATCTTCTGTGCTATATCAGCAGGAATTTGACAAGGTGTAGTTATACAAACTATATCTGGACCTACTGCTACTTGTTCTGCTTGTTGTTGAATCTTCTGTACTATATCTTCACCTATTCCTAATTGTGAAGCTTTTTGTCCAATAGCTTGTTCTATATCCTCACCTACTGCTATTTGTTCTGCTGCTTGTCCTATCTGCTGTGCTATATCTTCACCTATTCCTAATTGTTCTGCTTGTTGTTGAATCTTCTGTGCTATATCCTCACCTACTGCTACTTGTTCTGCTTGTTGTCCTATCTCCTGTTCAAATACTGTACCATATGATGTTTTAAAAAAACTGGTCGGTAAAACAACAGAAAGTGACAGCACAGTGAACATTACAAGACTTAGAAAAATCTTATTGATGTCCATAATTTTTCAGTAACAATGAATTAGTACTGTAATATATAAGATTTTTCTATTTTTTTTCTATATAATTAATGATAATAGATATCTGTATCAACAAACTAAAAATCGCTGTTTATTATCTTATTCCTAAATTAACTATATTCTTTTTAAATCTAATTTCTAGACATAATTATAATTTAACTTAACAGTTATGTAACCATATCTTTTATTTAATATATCATTCATTCTCTTATTATATCTCTCATTATAGTTGTACATCAAATAATTTTAAAAATTATAATTATATCATATTATTAAATTTTTTTTCAAAGATTAAGATCAAAGAAAAATAAATACTAAAATGGATATTATAAAAGTGTATACTTTAGGCCAAAAATATTAAAATAATTTATAAAATAGTAATTCTATTTTGTATTATTTATTTCATACTATAATATAGACACGAATAATAATAATTCAATATTAATATAATTTTATATAGTGAAAGAAAAGCCTTTAATAGAAAATAATATCGACTATTTCTACCTTAATTGATGATAATATATATTTTCCAAACTAATCTTGCAATTTACTACAATAAAAAGACTTTTACCATGTAAAAGAATTTAAAATATTAATAATTAAAATGAAAACTTATATACTTTAATAAAATATATAATTGAATACTTATTGTCAAGATCAATGGTAGGAACAAGATTAAGTATTCAAGCAGCACATGAACAGATTAATCCTACTGAATTATTAAATGATGCAATATATTTAGATAAAAAGGAGATAGAACGTTGCTGGACTAGTGACCACTATATGCCTTGGTGGAACACTGAAGCTTCAGGAGGAGCAGCATGGCCATGGATGGGTGCTGCTTTAGCAAAGACTACAAAATTGGTCATTGGTACAGGAGTAACAGCTCCTATACTAAGATATCATCCTGCAATAGTAGCACAGGTATTTGCAACCTTAGCTTATATGTTTCCAAATAGAGTATTTTTGGGAGTAGGAAGGGGAGAAGCTCTAAATGAAGTACCTTCTGGAAATATTTGGCCCTCGAATATAGAGAAATTCAAACGTTTAATAGAATCTATAAAATTGATAAAGAAATTATGGACAGAAGATTGGGTTAATTTTAATGGAGAATTTTATTCAGTCAAAGATTCTAAATTATATACTAAACCTACATATTCAATTCCGATATATATAGCTGGTTTAGGAGAACAATCTGCACAATTAGCCGGTGAGGAAGGAAATGGTTTTGTAACTAATGAACTTGATATAAACAAACTAAAAGATAAGCTTTTACCTGCAGTAAGAAAGGGAACTTATAAAGCAGGAAAGGATTATGATCAATTAGAAAAAATATTATTTATTCCTGCTTCTTATGATGAAGATAAACAAAAAGCAATAGAATCAATAAGATTTTGGAGAGGTGCTATGATTAAAGCATTTTTTGATGTAGATGTGCATGATCCAAGAAAGATTGAAGAGAATGGTCAGGTGATTGATGATGATTCTTTAGAAAAAAAGTTATTTGTGATAACCAATGAAGAAGAAGGAATCAAGAAACTACAAAGATATATAGAGATTGGATTTACTGAAATTGTATTTACCAATTCTAGTCCTAATAGAAATAAATTTGTAGATCTTGTAAAGAAAATATCTACTACTATAAATAATCGGTAACTTGTTATATTTTCTTATTGTCATTACAATTTTAATTATATTTATTTATTGTTTCCATTTTCACTTTTAAATATAAATATACAAAAAATTCTTGTATAATAAGTAAAAATATATTTATTAGGTCCATAGTCTCTGAAATACTTTTATATTTTTCCCTCATTTGTGAATCAAACTTACTAAAAGATTTGAAAACCAGCATTTAACATAGATTGATGGCTTAGAGTTAATGGAAAAAAATATGGCAAATAACAAAGAATAAAATTATAACTTATCCAAAATAGAAAGTTAAATAACATTTGTAACCATATAGTTAACAATATTAAAAAAATTTTTCATTCAATTATTATATAAAAGATCTTTACACAAGTACAAATTTCAATAATTGAAATTTCTTTGAAAGTCATTGATGTGATCTATCATGATATAGATATATTAATTCATTTCTACTTGTTAACTATTGATTTTCAGAACTTTTGAGAAAAAAACTGCTGTAAATATAAATTTTATATTTTACTAATTACCTTAGAATAAAATAATTTTAACGTAATATCATTTAATTCTTTAAAATGTATAATAAAATGATTTACACCAATGTCAATATATTCATCTAATCCTTTAATTATCTTTTCAGGAGTTCCTATAGTGATACCATCAACAAGATATTGAATTAGTTGCTCTTTTGTTTGATCTTTTTTTTTATATTTTGTAAGAATTTGATCAATTTCTTCTTCTGATTCTTCAACTATGCATGGTAAAACTACTGAATATTGTATTTCATTATGATCTCTTCCAATGGAATTGCAATATTGCTTTAAAATAGATATTTTTCTTCTCATTTCATCTGGAGAACCAAAGAAAAGGTTATATCTATCAGCATGTTTTGCTACAACCTTGAGCAAATATTTTTCTCCTGTACCACCAACCATTATTATTGGACGAGGTTTTTGAATTGGTTTAGGATTACATATAGCGTTCTTTATTTTGTAGTATCTGCCATCAAAATAAGTTCTTTTTTCTGTCCACATTGATTTAATTATACATAAAGATTCATCTAATTGTTTAATTCTTGTTGTATTTGATGGAAAATTATATCCGTATGCAATGTACTCATCTTCATACCAGCCAGCACCAATTCCTAATTCTGTTCTTCCTTTACTTATTACATCTAGAGTTGAGATCATCTTTGACAAAAGTGCAGGATTACGATATGAATTGCATAGTACTATTTGTCCTATCTTTATTTTTGTTGTTATTGTTGCAATAGCAGATAATAATGTAAAACACTCAAAAATGTTCTTTTCAATATCATCTCTATAGTGAGGAATAAAATGATCGTAAGTATACAACATGTTAAATCCAAGATTATCAGCTGTTATTGCAATAGATTTCGAGAATTCATATTGTTTGATAGGATCATTTTCCTCTTCTAATGGCAGATCCCCTCCTCTCCATCCTTGCGGGATCGTTAATCCAAATAATATTTTATTATTATTTTCTTTTTCTTTTAATAATATTTTTTTGTCCATTTAATTTTATATTATAGTTGTTATCTATAAGCTATGAGGTAATCTATGCTGATCTTAGATAAGAAATAGGCACTTAAATTGAATAATACCAGAAAATACAATATTTTTAAAAAGCATATTTATATTTTTAGAGAATCAATTGTTTTGATAAAATGAATACTAGATACAATACAAGAATTTTTAACTCTCTATATTTCAATAAAAAGAATATGAATTCATATACTGAGATCAAGAATAATATTAAAAAAAATCATATTTATAAGAATCATCATAATTATAAGAATCTAACATATAATTTCGTAGATGCATATATTGATGCTTATGCATCTTCAATTGAATTCTATTCTAGATTGAATAGTGCATTTATTGATGCTGTTTCTGTACCATTTACTGATGCAAGAGAAGAGATTAGAGAGATAAGAAATGAAATCAAGCGTGAGAAATTTTTTAATTACGATCAGCAACAGCAGGAATTATATAGAAAGATTGAAAAAATCATTTTTTCTAAAATACGTAATAAATTTAATACAAACTTTAGAGAAAAAACCTTTATAGATTCTCTTTCAGAATTTGTTGAATCCTTCTGCAATTTAGTAAATATTACAGGTATAGGATATCTTTATCAGAATATGTCCAATTTAAACTCTTTTTGGAACAATGTGTTTATTGAACCACTAAGAGATACACTGGGGAGAACATCTTCTCATAAGGTTAATCTTGGTAATAAATATTCATTGATGCATTATGATATGCCTCAACAAGAAGAAGAAAGTTATAGTTCAGAAAATAACAATATAAAGCAAAGATCAAAAATAACAAAAAAAATAGAAAAAGCTAATGCAGGAGAGAAATCTTCTGAAATTTCTTCTATAACCACTCCCTTGCTAATAATTTATGCATTTATAAACAGACATTATATACTTGACCTATTACCTAATTCAAGTATTGTACAAAATTTTCAAAGACAAGGCTTCAATGTATTTGCAACAGATTGGGGTACTCCAAGTGCCCATGATAAGGAATTGACTATTGGTCATTATGTAAATAACTATCTTGCTAAAACTGTGGATTATATAAGAGAGCATACTGGTTCTGATAAAATATCACTTTTTGGTTACTGTTGGGGAGGAGATTTAGCACTTATGTTTGCGGCCCTACATCCAGAAAAGATAAAAAATGTAATAACTTTTGCAACACCTGGAGATTTTAGCATTGATAATAATCTTTTAAGCGTATGGATAAGAAGCATAAATACAGACTCACTTGTTGATGCTTTTGGCAATGTACCTGGTTCCTTTATTAATAGTGCGTTTTTGTTACGAAGTCCTATAGATTATCTTCATAAATATCCTCACGTCTTTATTGAAGGACAATTGAGGGATATTGAATCCATAATAGAATTTGTTGCTACAGAAACATGGTTGCACGATAGTCCTCCTGTAATAGGCCAAATATATAAACAATTTGTACAGGATTGCTATCAAAAAAATCTATTTATAAAAAATAAAATGATAATAAGTGGAAATAATGTAATAGATCTAAGCAAAATTAAGCATCCATTCTTAAATATCATAGCATCAGAAGACGATTTGGTTGCACCTGCCTCAAGTAAAGCATTAAATGATGTGATAGGAAGTTCAGATAAATCAATCATAGAGTTTAATTCCGGTCATGTTGGTGCATGTATAAGTTCTAAGGCATATGAAGAGTTATGGCCAACTGTTGGAGATTGGTTGAAGAAAAGATCATCATAGATGTTAGATAGAGAAAAGAAGTTAATAGATTTTGTATAGTTACTGAGAATAACATTTTTTACAAAAATATATCAATAAAAGGTATTGATAATTTATTATTTTGTTATCTAGATAGTTTAGTTGTTGTTGTTTCTTTCAAATAATTTATTGAATATTATTAGGTTAGCAATAGAGCATTCACGACTAAATCTATTTTTCTAAATTAGCACAGACTTATTTTGATATTCTGCAAAATATATTTCTATCATGAACTATCTAGAAAAAGTGACCTTGGATATCCTGCATTGTGATCAGTTTGTACATTATATAAAAAAAATTGAGGTTTAATAGCTGCCAACATTACGGCTCCATTAAATTCTAATAATTTCAAATGAATATCACTAACACTTTTCATTACGTCTAATGACTTATAGGTTGGTCTAGAAACCATAACAAGCAAGTCATTGGAGGAACGTATCTGATTAGAAAAGTTAATAATGGCTTTTTGAATATCTAAAAGCTCATTTTGATATTGTAATTCTACAAAGCTAAAATCAACTGTAATAAGACATCCATCAGTTTTAGTTCTTAATTCTTCATATTCTTTTTTCCATATTTTAAAGGTATTCATAAAATCACCTTCCATCCCAGGTATAATATATGGAGGTCTTTGTTCACTATTTTTTTTAAGAACATTTTTAATATCATTATCCATTCCTATTATTCTAAAATATTTATTCAAGAATTTATTATTAACAAATGGTGTAATATATCGGGTAACTGCTGATGTGTGCTGATCCCAAGCTGAGATCACTAATGCTCCATAGCTCTGTGAAACAAAATTTAACACTAGTGGAACAAAAATAGGTACAAATGCAAATCTATCTACTTCTTCTTCTATTTCTAATGAGATTATACTTCCCTTTTTAAAACCTCCTTTTAATTTATGATCTAATCGTTGGTTTCCAGTAGAAAATGTTTTTTCTTTATGAGGCAAAAAAACAAAATTATTTATTTTATCAAAATTAATTTTATGAGAAAGAGGTGAAAATGTTCTAAATCTACCATTAGTTAAAGTAAATGCTATTTTAGATCTATTGATGCCGGTTCCTTTGAGTTTATATATTTGCATCTCTCTAAGACGGTATGATTTATAAAAAGATTGATTAAGAGTAATAATTCCATCAATTAAATTATCTATATCGATATTTTCCATATTTTCAGTCAAAAAAATGATAAAACCTCGATTTTTATCTATTGATGATAATAATATCTTTTGTGTTCTTATAATGTCTTTATTATCTAATTCTTTTGTTATATTATCCCATATCTCCAATATTATAAATGGTCTTGGTTTTTCTTTTAAAGGTACAAATGGATCTTCAATTTTTTGAATTCTATTAGATAATGTATTCATTATACTATTTAACATGACTGAAGCTTCGGATAGAATAAAATCAGGATTGGTATTGATAGATACTATGTTATATGACTTCAATAGACTTTTGGTCCAAGGAAATCTACTATAAATATTATCAATAGAAATATTTCTAGAAATGAATATTAACTCAAATCTGTTAGAGTAATTTTTTGCTATTTCTAAAGCTAGAGTAGTCCTACCAGTACCAGATTTTCCTCTA
>JAATVJ010000315.1 GCA_014523515.1 Nitrososphaerales archaeon TH1177
GCCATTAATAGCACCAGATCTCCATAACATAGGTGTTATGCTTCCATATAGTGGATTGCATAATCTAATTCTTAATAAAGATAATTCAGTCATTGTAATAACAAGTGCTAATTCAAAAAATCAACCTATTATTACTGTCAATAAAGAAGCAGTAAAAAAACTAAATAATACTGTAGATTATTTTTTGTTACATAATCTTGACATAATTTCCAAAAGTGAAGATTCTGTAGTAAAATATGTTTATAATAAAATATTACTTTTAAGGCGATCGCGTGGATATGTACCTAATCCTATATATCTAAATAAAAAATCCCGATCTTGTATTCTTGCTTTAGGATCCGAGCTAAATCTTGCATTTTCTATTATTATAGAGAATAAATGTTATGTGTCAAATTACATCGGAGATATTATAAATATAGATAACTATCTTCATTTACAAAATTCATTAAAGCATTTTTTTTATTTTCTTAATCAAACACCAAAAATTATTGTTTGTGATTTACACCCATCATTAAACACAACACGATTGGCATATAATATGAAAAATTCTGATAATATAATTATTCAACAACAACACCATCATTCACATATTTTATCTTTGATGGCGGAACATTCTATTGATGAAATAGTAGGAATTGTTTGTGATGGAACAGGTTATGGAGACGATGGATCAATGTGGGGAGGTGAAATTATTACTTCAAATGGATATAAATATGAAAGATCTGGACACTTGATGGAACAGCCAATGATAGGTGGAGATAAAGCTACGTACTATCCTCTTAGAATGGTTTTAGGAATTCTTTATAATAAAGTTGATCATTTGGAGGATTTTATATATAAGAATTTACAATACTTTCCTCAAGGAACTAAAGAAGTTAAAATTTTATTTGATGAAATAATCATGAAGAAGGATAATAAAATAAATACACGTAAAACTACAATGACAACAAGTACCGGAAGAATTTTAGATGCTATTTCTTCTCTTCTAGGTATCTGTTATGAGAGAACCTATGAAGGTGAACCTGCCTTAAAACTTGAATCTGTAGCCTTAAATGGTCATGATGTACTTTATTTGTCTCCTATAATTAAGCATAACATTCTAGATACTACCTTTTTACTTCAAAATATATATGAAAATATGAAAAGATTTTCAATAAAAGATCTTGCCTATTCTGCGCATATGTATCTCGCTAAAGGTTTGGCAGAAATAGCGATTGATACAGCTTTGGCAAGTGGAATAAAAAAAATTGGTTTCTCTGGAGGAGTTGCATATAATGGCATTATTACTAAAACGTTGTCTGAAATAATTAAAAAGGCAGGAATAGAATTTCTGACTCATAAAACAATTCCACCTGGAGACTCGGGAATCTCTATAGGACAAGCTTATTCTGCTCTTTTTACAGAATGACAATTTTTTTAGTAAAGGTATTATTTTGTCTGAAAAATATTATTTATAGATCCTAAAATAAAAAATTAGATTTGAAATAGTGAAACTTTATAATAGTAAACATGATAATTCTATTATGTGTTTGGCTTTCCCTGGAAAAATCATCGAAGTTAAAGGAGATTTTGCCAAAATTGATTTTGGTGCAAGCACCATTAAAAATGATATTAATATTTCTCATATTAATGGAAAGAATGGTGATTACGTTTTAGTTCATGCTGGATATGCAATAGAAGTTTTAGATTTAAATGAAGCTGAAAATATGGTAAATTATTGGAAAAATAATACAATGTGGAAATGTAAGCGATGTGAAATAGCTGAAGAATGTCCGACAGGAAATATTGTAAAAGAGATTAATTCAAAAAAAAACTTAAACTAATTATGTGATCAAGATGGTTCTTGAAGAATACAAAGACCCACAATTAGCAAAAAAACTAAGTGAAAAAATTCAAACCCTTGCAGAAGAAATAGAAGAAGATTTACTTTTTATGCATGTATGCGGGTCACATGAGTGGACAATATCACATTATGGTATTAGATCACTATTACCAAAAAATTTAGAAATAAGACCAGGACCAGGATGTCCTGTCTGTATAACCCCTTCTGAAGATATCGATAATGCTATTAAACTTGCACTTGAAGGAAAGACAATTTTAGTATATGGTGATATGTCTAGATCTAAAGGCACAAATGGCAAAAGTCTACTAGAAAGTAGAGCAGAAGGAGGACAAGTTCAAGTCATTTACAGTATTCAAGATGCAATAAGACTTGCAAAAACTACTCCAGAAAAAGAATTTATTTTCTTTGCTGTAGGGTTTGATACGACTTCCCCACCGACGGCCTATGAAATATTAAATGGATTTCCATCTAATCTTTCAATTATTCTCTCCTATAGATATATGCCTCCTATTGTCGGTGCTGTATTAAAATCCTCTATTTTGGGGATAGATGGCGTAATAAATCCAGGTCATTCTTCTACTATAACAGGAATGAAACCATATTATCCTTATTTTCTGGAAACTAAAAAACCGCAAGTTTTTTCCGGATTTGAACCCATAGACATACTGATTAGTATAGTTATGTTACTTAATCAAATAAAAAATGCAAATCATAAACTCGAAAATGAATATACTAGATCTGTCACTTGGGAAGGCAACATTAAAGCGCTTAAAAAACTTGAAGAGGTATTTTATCTCGATACCGAATATGTAAGAGGAGTTGCCTATATTGGAAACTCTGGATTTGTTCTTAAAGATAAATACAAACATCTTGATGCATATCCAAAATATGGATTAACAAAGAAAAAATCTAACGATCATTTTGTATATGGTGCAAGATGTGGGGAAGTAATTATAGGCTTGAGTGAACCTACGGAATGTCCACTTTATATGAAAGAATGTACTCCTCATTCCCCCAAAGGACCAACGATGGTTTCCTTTGAAGGAACTTGCAGAATCTGGAGTGAACATGCCATTATAAAATCAATAAAGAAAATTACAAAGTCATGAAGGCAATAAAGCATTTGAGGAAAATATTAAATTATAATAATCTATTCATAATTAAATTAAATTATACTAGTAGAAGATAGATATGGCCTTTTTCATAGGAAATAGTTTTTGTAAACTATGTCAGAATAATGAAGAAAATCTTCAGAATGAACTTTTATTTTGTTCCAATGGGCTAAAAACAAAAGGACTTTTTCCTCCCTTTAAATCATTTCATAGCGCAAGATTACCTCATTCTACAAAAATTTGGATAACTCCTTTAATCAAAAGTGATTTGAATAGAAATATAGACAATAATTATAATTCCAATTATTTTGAATTTAACTGTTTGGATATTGATGATCTTGGCTCTATTGATATATTTAATTCCTTCTTTTCTGAAATTAAATTACACTCTAAATTATATAAATTTAGACCAGATGTAAATGCTATTTGCCATACCAATAGTCCATTTACAATATCTTCATTTCTTGATGGAAAATTAGAAAATGTTCATGGAGAAGCAGCATTAATCTTAGGGGATATACCAGTTATTAAATTCGATCGAGATTTATATGAGGTAGATAATTCAGAGAACGATACTGGTAAAATATTAGATCTTATTGCTAAATCTAGTATAGGCGAACCACTTAGACCAATAAGAACAGTAATTTTACCAAAACATGGAGTTATCGCTTTAGGTGCATGTTTACATGAGGCTAGAGCTTTTGTCGAGATACTTGAAGAATGGGCAAGATTTAATATATATTCAAAGATCGTTAGTATGAGCAGTGGTGGACCAATTCATACTCTCTCTATCGACCAACTGCGAAGCCTTGGATCACGCTATGCACGCTCGATCAAGTTTGGTGGACGCCAGTCTTTTCTATCAGATTATTCTACTGTTTTAAAATAGTGTTACCCATAAAAAGTATTATAAGATAACGGTAAAAGTTAATTTCCATTTGCTTCTACATATAATTTAGTATACAAAGACAATAAAATTATAAACGGATAACAGCAGCCGAGAGCGGTATATCTCAAACTATGATGAAAGATTAAACTATAATCGTTATTAAGAAACAAATGATAAACTATGAAATATCTGTTGCTATATTTTGTTACAACAGTCAATTAAGAAAAATTGATAATAATATTATTAAAAACTATAACTTAACTGAATATTTATATATTATTCCTATAAATGATTACTATGGCTAATAATCTAATTCTTTTGGTATTGCCAATACTATTAGCTTTAACAGTGCATATATCAACAACGGAAATCTTTGCTCAAACAGGAAGTATGTTTAAAGTCGGAGCAGAAGGTGATTATGCTGTAAGCATAGTTCCTGGTGCATCTCAAAAAGACAATACATATCATTACTATCCTCCAAGAATTGCAGTTCCAACAGATACTACTGTAGTTTGGCTTAATGGTGACATTGGACAGCCTCATACAGTAACCAGCGGACAACCGGGAGCGGCAGACGAAGGTTCGATCTTTAACTCAGGTGTTATGCCAGCTTTTCCTGTTAGATTCTTTGAATTCACTTTTACTCAAGCTGGTGACTATCCCTACCATTGTGTTATTCATCCATGGAGAGTTGCTTCAGTATCTGTAAGCGATGCACAATTTACTGGAGAAGCTTTTGATATAGCTGTAGGCTCAGGTGCTACATGGGATCTTACAAAAAATCCACGAGTATTACTTGAGATTACTCCAAAGACAGCGGTATTAGATGGGTTCTCTCCTATTGCTTACAATGTAACTGTCAATGATGGTGCAACTAATAAAACAATGGTTTCTGGCATATTCACTACTGGCGGAGATCCACTTCCACTTGAGTTAGTTTCTGGCGAAGGAAACGAAACCAGATCATATGGACCAGATTTTAGCACTGCTGGAGCATATCATATCCAATCAGATTTCAAAAAGGGTTCTTCTTATCCAATAAGTGTTCAAGTGATATCGTTTGACAATAGACTAATAGACAATCCTGTAAGATCTACATTCAATTTACAAACAAATCCTTAACTTTTTTTACTTTTCCATAATTTTTTCTTTAATTCAGCAATAACTAATAATAATAATAATAATTTCTGATAAATATTAAAAATCATATGTGTATATTGTAAACTTTCTTATTTCTTTATATCAAGGAAACTGGATAAAATAAAATATAATAATTAAATATATACTAGAATATTCTGTTATGAAAAAATAAATATTATTAAATTATCCGACTATATTAAAAATTTCATAGTATTGTAAAACTTAAAAATTTTGATCAAAAATCAATAATCCTTTATTTTAATATTTTATTGCTAAATTTTCTATATAGTCACTCTCATGATTGTTACAGTACCTCTAATATTTAATTTTTTTTACATTTATATAAAATATGTTAATATTCAAAAGAACTAATTAAAATAAGTCTTATAATACATAAATAAAGCAGATAAATGAATTCCGCGTCCCTATCTTTCAAATTCAAATTGCAATAATTCTCTTCAAAAAATTATATACAGTAATTAAATTAGTATTCAAGATCTGATATTACTATTTTTATGCTATTTCAGATAGTATTTACAAAAAGGGTTTTTTATTCTTTTAAGAGAATTATTACAGGATTTCAATATTACTTTAAATAAAAGATCTTATATACAATATTATTTGTTTTGTGATTTGTGTTCCTCATATGACTTAAACTTTTTTAAAACGGAATTAGTAAAATCAGTTAGATCTTTTTTCTTAAATGGATTGGTATCAGTTGGTGGAGGTAATCATAGTTTTAGATCAGAAATAAAGAATCAAATTTGGATAACTCCTTCTGGGTATCCTAGATCTCATTTAAAAGATGATGATTTGATTCTAATTGATCTAGAAGGAAATACAATACTTGGCAATCTTAGACCAACTATTGAAGTTCCATTCCATACTGAGATCTATAAGAATCGAAATGATATCAATGCAATATGTCATGTTCATAATCCCTATACCATGGGTTTCTATCTAACTACCAAATTAGAATCCACAAAATATGAAGGAATTTATTCTTTAAAAGAATTACCATCTATAAAACTTCCAAAACCTATAGAAGACTCTATCATCATTGAATATAAACAACTAGGTTCAAAAGCATTAGGAAAAATAGTTGGAATAGCAAGTAAAATGGAATTAATCCCATCTATGTCTATTTCAGAGTCAATATCTAATCCCAAAATAATAATTCTTCTTAATCATGGAATTATAGGAATGGGAAAATGTATTCATGAAGCAAAATTTCTTGTAGAATTGTATGAAGAATGGGCTAAATGCATCATGGTAAAAAAAGTATTATAATTTTGTATTTTTGTTGAACAAAACTTTTATTAATTTGTATTATGATAAATTTCAAGATTTTTTATATTTTTTTTGGCTATAGAAATAATTTCTATTATATATTTATCAGACTTATCTTTAAAAAAAAGATTAATTAAATCTATCATCTTTTTCCATTCAAGGTATAAATTTTTATCTTCTTTTATCCAATCTATTCTATTTTTCCATCCAGTTGCAGGATCTTCATGAAAATGCAAGTTAGATAGAGCGCAATATGCATCAATAATTTCCTCAAATGCTTTTAATGCTGAACTTATAGTAACATATTTATTTTTATATACCTCATCTTCAGCAATTTTGATCATCGTACTTGCAAATTTAAGATGCCAAAAATAAGATGACAATCAATATATCGACCTTATATATTCAGTTACTGATTGACTAAATCGTTTATATTATTGAAATCTTTTTTTGTTATATTTGGAAGATCATTATAGTCTGATTCTGAGTAAAACATTGCTACATTACAATGTAATGGAATATCCATTTTATAATCACATTCTTCACAACAGAGATATTCTATTTTTTCAAATGATCCAATCATTTTCCATTTCATTGGTTTTTCATGATGTTTAGGAATATTTACTTCTACATATTTGCAGATTCTACATATTAATTTTTTTTTGACATTTAAATCAGAAAAACCTCGAAACATATTAGTAGTAACAGTAGTTCTCCATTTATCAAATGTTAATAATAGTAATAACAATCGTTAACTAACATATTCTAGGTATTGGATCTCCTGCTGGCATGGGAATAATCCTATTTCCACCTATTACTGTCTCTAAAATTGGCAAATCAAATTCATTAGTGGCTTCTCCTATTATCATAGCATCGGATCCTTCTTTCGTTTCTTTTATTGCTTGTAGTATTTCGTCAGCTTTTTCTGGAATAACCGAGAGGCATATTTTTCCTTCATTTCCTACTTCTAAAACATCAATTCCTAAAAACCCCAATGCTGTCCGTACGCTTTCCTTTATAGGGATATTTTCTTCATAAATCTTTAATCCTAGTCGTGATTTTGTGGACCATTCATTTAAAAGATTAGCTAGTCCTCCTCTGGTAGGATCTTTAATACTAGAAATTCCTCCTACTTCTAGTGCCTTGTCAATCATTCTGTTTAATGGAGCAACATCTGACTTTATATTAGTTTCAAATCCATAATTTCCTCGTGTTGAGATAATTGCTGTTCCATGATCTCCTAAAGTTCCAGAAATTATAATTTTATCTCCATGTCTAATATTGGAATCAGATAGCCAAAGCGAATTATAATCACACTTGTATTTTTTTATAATATTGAGATTATGTTCTAGTAACTTATTTTTCTTGCCTATTCCCGTTGTATTGATGATTAATTTATCAATTGAATTTTTTTCCATGACTTTTGTATCTCCAGTAACAATGTAAACATTTGCTTCATTACAAGTTTCTTGAATACTTTTCATTATTGTTTCAAGATCATCTAATGGAAAGCCTTCTTCAATAACAAGACTACATGCTAAAGCAAATGGATCACCTCCCATTACAGAAATATCATTCACAGTTCCAGAAATTGATAATTTACCTATATCTCCACCTGGAAAGAAAATTGGTTTAACTGTATAAGAATCTGTAGAAAAAACTATTCCTTCAACAACTGCGGCATCATCTAATGCACTTAGTGGAATTTCACATCTTTTATCACTCAAATTTTTTATGATAGAGTTTTGTATCATGTGTTGCATTAACGCGCCACCGCCACCATGCATTATTGTAACATTTTTATTTATCAATACTATAATAATTAATTTCATATTATATCAATCTCACGAAAATAACCTACAATAGATTTAAAATATGTAAGGTAAAGTCTTTTGTAATTGTGTTTTAATATTTGTTAATAATATATTATTTATCACACTAAAAATAAAAGCAAGTAAAACTAAATTTAGTTTACTATTATGAAGTTAAATGTAGGATGGTTTTCTTTTACTTGTTGTGAAGATAGTACCATTGTTTTTATAGAGTTAATGAATGAAAGATATTTTGAATGGAGAAAATTACTGAATTTTAAATACTTTAGAACATTAAAGTCAAACAATTCTTTAAATGATTTAGATATAGCATTTGTAGAGGGTGCTATTTCTAATAAGAAAGAGGAAGAAACATTGAAAAAAATAAGAGAAAATTGTAAAAAACTTGTGGCTATTGGTAGTTGTGCTTGTACTGGGAGTCCAGCCAATCAAAGAAATTTCTTTGATCAAGTTACCAAAAAAGAAATACAGTTTATCTTAGACAGATTTGATAATAGAGAATTGGTTTCACCGCTATCTGATATAGTAAAAGTTGACGACTATATTTCTGGCTGTCCAATGGATGAAAAGTTATTTCTTACAAAATTAAACCAATATGTTAAGGAATTTGAAATAGTAAATGCATGATAGTCTGGATATAAATATAGAACAATTAAGTAAAACTGAAGGACATGCAGATTTACAAGTTAAGGTTCGTAATGGAAAAGTTGAAGATGTAAAATTAAAAATAAGTGAAAATAAAAGATTTTACACTCAAGCAGTTAGAAGACGACATTATTCAAGTATACCTCAATTTGTTTCTAGAATTTGTGGAACATGCAGTATTGCGCACTTAACTTGTAGTATAAAAGCAGTTGAAAAATGTTTTAACATTCAACCATCTGAACAAACACAAATTTTAAGAAAACTTGCTGTATATGGCATGATGATAAGAGATCATGCACTACATTTGTATTTTTTCTGTTTACCAGATATTTTTGGTAAAGATTCAATTTTCGATTTTGATGAATCTAAAGATAATTTAATAAAACAAGCTTTTGCAGTAAAGAGTGCTGGAAATAATCTTTCTAAAGTGGTAGCTGGAAGGGCAGTACATCCAACATTCCAAAAGATCGGTTATTTTTCACATATACCATCTAGAGAAGAGACTAAAGAGATTGTGAATCAATTAAAAAAAACTAGAGAATACGTATTTGAATTAATTGAGATATTTTATAATAGTGATTTTAATTTTGCCAGGAAAACTAATTTTATAGCTCTTGTTAGTGATGACTATAGTTTTTTAGAAGGTAATATATTATCAACTTCCACTGGACTCGAAGTAAAGGAGGAAGATTTTTGGGCTTATTTGGAACGTATAGTAATTCCTTATTCTCAAGCTACAGGTTTCAAATTCCTTGCTAATGAATATATGGTTGGTGCTCTAGCAAGAATGAATTTAAGCAGGGACAAGTTATCCAAGGAATCTAGGAAAGATTTATCATCTCAATATCTAAGTTTATTTCCTTCAAATAACATATATCATAATAATTTAGCTCAGGCAATAGAAATATTACATTGCGTAGATCATTCTATTCAACTTTTAGAAGAAAATGACTTTAAACCTGAATTACCTTCTCCTCCTAAAATAACGTTTAAAGGCGAAGGAAGAAGAGGTGTAGGAGTTATAGAAGCGCCAAGAGGAACATTATATCATCATTTAGAGATAAATAAAGATTCAAAGGTAACACATGCTAATTTTGTTATTCCTAC
>JAATVJ010000316.1 GCA_014523515.1 Nitrososphaerales archaeon TH1177
AAGAAGGATCAAAATATATTTGAAAGAAATCCCAACCTAAAGCAGTGCCATTAGAAGACACTTCACAATTGGTTTGCGAACTAACAAAAAATTGCAAACCTTCTATTAATTCAACGATTTTCTTTCTTTCTTTATCAAAATTAAGACAGGAACCAGAGATTATAATCATTGGTAGTTTTTCTGAGAATTTTTTCAATGATATATATAGAGAGAATTGTAATATAAAAACAAAGCTAGAAGATCTCAAATGTAATAATTTTTTTTATAAAATTTAAATAAACTTCTTTAAATTTAATATTGTAAATTAATATCTTCGATTGATGATATCAGTATATGCAGAATTTTCTCAATTAAAATTTATAGTTTTTGTAATCGTAAAAAAGAAAATGAAAATAATGTAATACAACTTATGGGAAACGTAGTAAAAATATATCTATTCACTGCTAATAGGTTATAATAAGGCTTATAGTAATATCGATTTTATTGTAAACTTGAAAGTAAGGATATAAAATAACGAAGATTCTATTTCTATAGAACACTTCATTTATAACAATGCAAAATAAAAAATAGTATACTTAGATAGAACTTATATTTTAATTACTTCTAATTCAATATTGTTAAGTAAACTCATTATTCTCTGTTTTTCATTTCCTAACCCCTTTTGATCTATTATTATATGTGTAACTTTTTCATAACATTTTGAAATCATTTGGTTTAGCATATCATTGTTTAAATTAACTAAATTGTATTTATTTGCAATATGACCTATTCCATAATCAGTATTTAATATTAATTTGTTAAATTTTGATCCATAATGATTTCCGCCTAAACCGATTCCAATATATTTTGCATTAACAATTTTTTTTGTCAATATATCTAATAAAGAATCACAAACTACTGATGCAATATCCATATTAGACCATTGGTCTTCTGAAGATCCAATTTCAACAAACATAACAGGTTTTTTTATATTAGTTGGGCCATGATGAGTGGTTTCTATAGTTATATCACAGAATGGAACTTTTTCTCTTGATTGGTATATTTTTTTCAGATAGTTTTTTTGTAATGATGGATAGGCAATTCCTAATTCAGATTTATTTCCACCATAAGAATTTGTAAAATAATTTCCCGGAAAATGACATGTCAAAGATGGAATCTTGCTTTTTGATTGATGTCTAGAAAGAAAAATTAAGACATCAGTTTTTTTATACAAGTCATCAAAACAATCAGTAAATATTAATTGATTTTTAGATACAGATATTGAAATATTATCGTATAATGAAGAAGTAAAATAGAAATCTTTTAGTTTATTGAATTTTTTATATTCTTGTAGATATGCTAACATCGTTTTACTAGCGAGATCTAATTCAGAAGTGATTAGTGTAAAAAACATATATTATCAGAATATTGTAAAATTATAATAATATTATAGTAATTAATTCAGTCAAATTATTTACCAAATTGAGATCCAAAACATTTAACATTAACACAAAATATTCTATAGTATGAGTAATTGGGAAGAAAATAATCAAGATGATTATGATGATTTGAATATTCTTACTTTTCCCAATATAAAATATCTAATTGAAGGATTAAATGTATTGCTTCAGACTAATTTGGATGGCGAAAAGAGATCCCAAGTTATTAGTTTAAGAGAAAAATTAATCAATAGATCTAGTTCAATAATAAACGATTTTAATTGATTAAAAATATTGTTTTGTAAAGACCATTATTGAGATTTCCAATCTTTTACAGTATCTCTTAAGTGAGTCAAGGATCGAATTTGACCACCATTAATTTTTTTATACAAAGACCAGTATATTTCACGGTTAACATCATTTCTATCTTTTAATACTTTCAAATGGTATCTCATTGCTCGTATTTTTTTCACATATAGTTCTTTTTTTCCTGTTCTTGCAGTTTTGCTACCTTTCTTAGACCCAGGGCCCGTTCCATGCTTCTTTTTTACTTTCAATTTTGCTTTAGCTCTACTTCTAGAAGTTCCTTTAGGCTTTGATGTCCATATAACACCATTTTTTATTAAAGATCTTATATCTTCTCTTGTTATAGAATCTGCTATATCGTCAAGCTTATCTGGTTCGAATTTAACTCTATTAGAACCAACATTCAGCATTCTAGCAACTAATTCTCTTTTCTTTTTTAGATTTACAACCATATCTTATTCGCTATCCTTTACTTTAGATGTATTTTGTGTTTTAGAATCTTTTCCTGGATTCAAAACTTTAATTCCTAATTCAGCAGCTTTAATCAAAATTTCTTTTCTCTTTAATTTTCCAACAATATGTCCTATCCTTATAGCATCTTTTTTTGAATCTAATGACAATAGGTCATTGGTATTATATACTAGATTATCAGTATAGCCAGATGGATGAAGTCCTCTAACGGCCTTTGGACCTCCATAACCAACTTTTACTAACCGAGGGACACCAGAAACTTGTAGTCTCATTTTATTATCTTTTCCTTTAGGCTTCCTCCAGTTTTCTGCAAGCCTATCATACCTCCAGCTTTCTTGTCTTACAAATTTAGGTCTATGTTCTGATACTTTTTTCCTTTTTTCTAGTAGTTCCTTATTAATAACCATGAGTAAGCAGTTAGAATTTAATTCTAATTTTCAATAAATACGTTTCTCTCTAACAAGAGAAGTATTACTGTCAATATATAGCAAAAAATATACTAATAACAACAAAAAGATTAATAATTACCAAAAAAAAATACACACATGGGAAAATATGAATTACCTCCGTTGCCATATAGTTATGATGCACTAGAACCACATATTGATGCAAGAACTATGGAAATACATCACACTAAGCACCATCAAACTTACACAGATAAACTGAATGCAGCACTTGATAAATGTTCTCCTGATATTCAAGAAAAAGACATTGTTGAAATATTATCTAATCTTGATCAAGTTCCGACTGATCAAAAAAGTGCCATCAACTTTAACGGAGGAGGATTTGATAACCATCGAATATTTTGGCACAATATGAAATCAAATGGAGGAGGCGAACCAAGCGGACCTATTGCCGATGCAATCAATACATCATTTGGAAATTTTGCAGCGTTCAAAGAAAAATTCTCTTCTACTACTGCATTGATTCAAGGTAGTGGTTGGGGATGGCTTGTATATAATCCATCAACCAATAAAGTAGAATACAAATCAATGCCAAATCAAACAAGTCCACGAACAGAAGGTTTAATACCACTCTTAGGATGCGATGTATGGGAACATGCCTATTATCTCAAATATCAGAATAAAAGACCTGACTACATTTCTGCCTGGTGGAATGTCATAAACTGGGAAGACGTTTCGCAGCGTTTCAATAAAATCGCCAAATAAAAAATTTTTTTATCTTTTCAATCATTTTTTTATGTATGATTAATTTTTAGGGTCCTGTTAAGTTAAGACTATTATTTCACCTCCAATATTGAATAGAGATTCCTTTCTAATCTTTGCGTTATACAGATAAACGAATAATTTGATCCAATTGTATACATGTTGTAGGTCACAATTCCCCTTACTCTTAACGACACATGGATAGTAATCATCAAAACATTCTGTTCTATCCTTGAAATACTGCATAACTCTTTCAATCAGACTTTTCTCTAAAGGTGAATGTAATCGATGTTTCAGATGTAAAAAGTTACATGTTTGTGGATACCATGTACCTCCATCAGTGTAAACTGTATGTCTACCATATTTGGAGACGAGTGATCTGATAAAATTATCTGCTACAAACATGTTTCTCTCTTCTGAGATATGTATATTCCTAGTACAGATCTATGGATAGGTTCAATACAGATCCATAACCAAAAATGTTGACCACCAATCTGAATTACAGTTTCATCTATGATGAATGCGGAAATCCTTCTATTCTTGTTATAGATCTGCAATGAACCAAATCGTTGAATCCACTCCCAAACAGCAACATGACTTCTATTTTGACCTTTAAAAGGTTCCAGTGCTTTAGACGTATTTCTTAGACTCAAACCAAGAAAGTACAAATACAAAGAATACATTACTATACATGTGGATGTTCTATTTCTGACAAATCTTAATAACATATGTTAGAATAGAACGTTCACAGCTATAGATCTTTCGTTAACTTAACAGCGCCATTTTTAGAGTTAAATCATACGAAAATATGAAACTATTTTATTAATTAACGATTCAAATGTTTTATCGTTATTGTTAGAATTAAATTCAAGGTGAAAAATATTATTATCATTATTTAGAAAGATATATTCATCTTTATTTATAACTAATCCTGGTTGTGGAGAAAATGAATATTTCAGATATTTGTTTTTATCAGAAATATCTTCTACTTTTGATATGTTCATATTAGTAATAGACTTTTTTAGCTTTTCTAAATATAATTTAAAGTGATTAGAAAAAGTGTCTGTTGGATCAAGCATTTTTGTTTTTATAGTAAAATATTCTTGAAAGGTATCTAGGGAAGAATATAATGGAGAAATAAAACTAGTTAATACATTTAAATCCATATCAAGAAATTGATCTTCAAATTCTATATATGTCCAATTTGATGGATACATTAATTCAAAAGAATGATTTTTATTTTGATATACTTTAAAATCGGTTGCAGATTTTAATAATGGTTGTGCAGAAATTTCATTAAAATTAAAGATAAATAATAAAAGTGATTGTAGTACTAATAATAATGACAAAAATAATAACTTCATTTTATTTTTTTATATGTACTGATATTATTGTATATATTCTCAAAACTAATAGAATAAAAAAATTTGTACAAATATAGTTATTAAATAATAGAATGAAAAAAATTAGGTAAGAGATACTTCGATATAAACATCATCAGGGATTCTTAATCTCATAAGCTGTCTAATAGCTTTATCATCTGCTCCTAAATCAATTACTCTTCTATGAATCCGTAATTCGTATTTATCCCACGTATTTGTACCTTGTCCACATGGAGATTTCCTTGTTACTACTTTCATTTTTTTTGTAGGCAGTGGATAAGGACCTTTTAAATTTACACCACTTTTTTCACCTATTCCTTTGATTTCAGAACAAACACTTTCTAATGTGGAAAGATTGGTGCTGGTTAGTTTTATTCTAGCTTCCTGAGGCATTGTTAGATTTCACTTCTACTTCTTTTGATATGTTTCTGTAATGGACTTAACAACTCCAGCAGCAATTGTAGTACCCATATCTCTCAAGGCAAATCTACCAATTTCAGGGAATTCTTTGAAAGTTTCTATGGCTAGAGGTCTAACTGGTCTGATTTTCACAATTGCTGCATCGCCGGTTTTAAGGAATTTTGGTTTTTCTTCCAGTACTCCTCCTGTTTTAGGATCAATTTTAGCAACAAAATCTGACAAAGTTGCCGCTACTTGAGCTGTATGTGCATGTAATACTGGAGTATATCCAGGTGCCATAGCAGTTGGATGATGGATCACTATTATTTGAGCTTCAAATTCTTTAGCAACATTAGGAGGATTATCTATATGTCCTATAACGTCACCCCTATGAATAGATTTTTTGTCTATTCCTCTTAGGTTAAATCCAATATTATCACCAGCTTCTGCTGAATCCATTTGAGTATGATGAGTTTCTATAGATTTAACTTCTCCCGTTACTCCTGCAGGCATCACAATTACCTTATCATTAGCTTTAACAACACCAGTTTCTACTCTGCCTACTGGGACAGTCCCCACACCTGTAATTGAATATACATCTTGAATTGGAATTCTCAATGGTTTTCCAATTGGTTTTTCTGGTGGATCAAAAGAATCTAGTGCTTCCAACAAAGTTATACCTTTATACCAACCCATGTTTTCGGATTTTTTGGCTAAATTATCACCTTTCCACCCAGATACTGGAACAAAATTTACTTTACTTGTATTATAACCAACCATTTTTAACATTTTTTCAACTACACCTTTTACTTCATTATATCTTGCTTCTGAATAGTTGGAATCATCCATTTTATTTAAAGCAACAACTACTTGTCCTACTCCTAATGTTCTGCATAAAAATGCATGTTCCCTTGCTTGACCTCCAGGTTCAGTAGCAGCTTCAGTCTCTCCCGGTTTTGTAGAAACAACCAGAATAGCCACATCAGCTTCTGAGGCACCGGTAATCATATTTTTAATAAAGTCTCTATGACCTGGGGCATCAATTAAGGTAAAGAAAAATTTTTTAGTTTCAAATTTCTGAAATGCTAAATCTATTGTAATTCCTCGATCTCTTTCATCCTTAATACTATCTAAAACCCAGGCATATTTGAAAGTGTCACCTTTACCAGTAGCTTCTGATTCTTTTGCAAATTGTTCTATAGTTCTTTGATCAATAACTCCTAAATCAACCATTAAATGGCCAACAATAGTAGATTTACCATTATCTACATGTCCTGTAACCACGAGATTCATGTGTGGTTTCTTGCTTGAGCTCATACACGGAAGAGTATTCGTCTGCTTTATTTATATTTCGTTATGATTAGCAATAATTGAATTGCTTTCTAACAAAGGAAGATAATAACATAAAAAAAATTATTTTACTTTATTTATTTATTTATTTATTACAGTTAAAAGAATATTAATAGCAAATGATTATCTAATTTTAGTTGATCAATCGTGAAAAACTTTCCGATAATGAAATTGAAGTTAAGTTAAAAGAAATAAAAGATTGGAAAATAGAGAATGGAAAATTATGTAAATCTTTTGAATTTAAAAACTTCACTCAAGCCTTTGGTTTCATTACAAAAATAGCATTGGAATCAGAGAAAGTTGATCATCATCCAGAATTATTTAATGTCTATAACAAAGTTAGAGTTTATCTATCCACACATACAATTAACGGATTAAGTGAATATGATTTCGTATTGGCAAAAAAAATTGACGAACTTTAAGATTACAAAATTAATTAAATAATAAAAATAAATTTTCACACATCTGCATATAAAGAGAATTCATATGGATGAGGTCTTAAAGTAACTTCTCTATATTCATTTGTTCCATGTTCTATTAATTTTTCGATTACTGAATCATTAAATATTGGTTTGAGAAACTCTCTATCTGACTCTAAAGCTTCAGATGCTTCTAATAAACTAGTTGGTAATTGTTTTATTCCCAGTTGACGTCTTCGTATGGGAGTCATTTTGAAAATATCTTCATCAATGGGATCGCCTATAGATATTTTTTTCTTTACTCCATCTAAACCAGCTGCAATAATAGATGAAAAAGCTAAATATGGATTACAGGATGGATCCGGAGCACGAAATTCAATTCTTTTCATATTTGCAAATCTTTCACCTCTAAAATGTCCTGGAATACGTATTATAGCAGACCTATTACCTGTACTCCAAGCAACATAAACAGGAGCTTCATATCCAGGAACTAATCTTCTATATGAGTTGGTTGTAGGAGCTACAATTGCAGCAAGTGCAAAAGAATGTTCTAATATGCCTCCACAAAAATATCTAGCTAATTCAGAAATTTCAGCATATTCATCATTTTGGTCAAAAAATAAGTTAGTATTATCATTCCAAAGACTGACATTAACATGTAAACCAGATCCATTATCAAGTGCTATTGGCTTTGGCATCATAGTAGCTATCATATTATGTTTCTTGGCAACATTTTTTACAATAAACTTGTAACTCTGAACTGAATCTGCCATATTTACTAATGAATCATATCGCATATCTATTTCACATTGTCCAGCTGTTGCAACTTCATGATGATGTGCATCACATGCAATACCAAAATTATTGCTTAGAATATCTACACATTCATTTCGCAAATCAACTAAAGTATCTGCAGGAGCACTAGGAAGATAACCTTCCTTTAAATTCACAGTATATCCAAAGCGATTGGAAGCCCATGGAGCTTCTTTTGAAATAATCTCATAACTTTGACTGTGATAAGGTGAAAGAGTATTTACTAACAGATTATCAAAAACAAAAAATTCAACTTCTGGTCCCCAGTATGACACCTCATATCCATTTTCATTAATATATTTTTCAGCTTTCTTTGCTATACCACGAGGATCTCTTGAAAATTGTATTCTATTAGATCCTCCACTTAAAATATCGCAAATCAACCTGCATGTCTTGTATTTCTCTATCCATGGAATTATAGCATAAGTAGAAGGATCAGGTCTAATAATTAAATCAGATTCATGAATATCAGTAAATCCACGAATTGAAGAACCATCAACTTTCGGTAATCCATTTTCAAAATCTGTTTTTTTAAACATATTTGTAGAAATAGTAATATGATGGAATTTTCCGAAAAGTCCAGTAAATTGTAAATCTATAAACTTGATATCATCTTTTTCTAATTTATCCATAACATCATCAGTACTAAAATTTTGTTTTTCAATTCTTCCTTCAATAATCCTATATGGCAAATCAGTTGATAGTAATTAAGGATCTCATAATTAAGGCTTTCAGAAATTTAAGAAGAAAAACGGAATTATTTATAAATTAATTCTGCTAAAATACTAAATTAATGTCTGACAATATGGAAGATTACTTTACTGTGGAAATGGCATACAATATTCTTTTAAAAGAATGTCAAATTTCATCTTTACAAGAAATACCTTATGATACTTATCAGAGATTAGCTATTACAATTGGTAATTTAAAATCAAAAGAGTATGAAATTATTGAAAAAAAAATTGTGCAGAAAGTTATTGAAAATCTCTCAATAATATCAAATCTTTTACTTCAGACTAGAATGGAAAAAATCATTATAGGAAATGTAAGTTCTAATTTAGAGATGAATTATTCTAAAATGACAGATGAAGAAAAATATATCATCGATGAAGAAATTCAGTCAAAAAGAAAGAGAACACAAATAATAACTCTGATAACCAATGGTCAGCCAAAGATTTTAGAAAAAATAACAGATATAATTAAACAAAAAAAATTACTAATTAAATTTATAAAACCAATGGAACAATTCGTCGGCGTCGATATGTATAAATATGGTCCTTTTTGCGTTGATGATATCGCTAACTTACCTTTTGAAAATGCATTATCTCTTG
Organism: Nitrososphaerales archaeon TH1177; assembly: GCA_014523515.1. Classification (GTDB taxonomy): domain Archaea; phylum Thermoproteota; class Nitrososphaeria; order Nitrososphaerales; family Nitrososphaeraceae; genus TH1177. Next base: position 9,056 of record JAATVJ010000316.1, read on the forward strand.
TTAATAGTAAAATGGCAACTGAGATTTTTCCAATTTTTGATTAATATTTTATAATTAAAAGGAAAGGAAAATATTTTATGAAAAGTATTCATTCAAATATTGACACATAATGAAATAGACATTGATCAGTTTATTTTGCTAACTATTTATCCTAGCATTGCATTATTTGGAATTACTTTTTTTGCAAAAAAGGCTAGGTTAGCATCATCTATTCAGTACGGCTTACAGGCTTTTATCTGTATTGTATTCTCAATTATATATTTAATTTCAATTCCTAATGGAGGAGCTCAAGGATTAGCAATAGTGCTATTATTGTTCAGTGGGATATTACTATTAATGGCAAGAAAATATAAAATTCATCCTGAAGAAAATGATAAATCCTCATCTAAAGAAATTCCTTTTAATTAAATTTATCTGATAAATTTAAGAATTTATATGATGATAAATATTTAAATTTATA
>JAATVJ010000317.1 GCA_014523515.1 Nitrososphaerales archaeon TH1177
TAGATCCTAACAATGCTTATGCATGGAGTTACAAAGGTGCTGTTCTTGATGATTTACTCAAACACAATGAAGCTATCCAATGTTTTGATAAAGCTATAGAGATAGATCCTAACAATGCTTATGCATGGAGTAACAAAGGTTTAGCTCTTTCTAATTTACGCAAATATGATGATGCAATTCAATGTTTTGATAAAGCTCTAGAGATAGATGCTAACTATGCTGATGCATGGTATAACAAAGGTGCTGTTCTTGGTGATTTACTCAAACACAATGAAGCTATCCAATGTTTTGATAAAGCTATAGAGATAGATCCTAACAATGCTTATGCATGGAGTTACAAAGGCGTTACTCTTTACAAATTAGGTAAACGTGATGAATCTATCCAATGCTATGATAAAGCTATAGAGATAGATCCTAACAATGCTTCTACATGGAATAACAAAGGTTTAGCTCTTTCTAATTTACGCAAATATGATGATGCAATTCAATGTTTTGATAAAGCTCTAGAGATAGATCCTAACAATGATCTATTTAATGAAAATAGGAATATAGTTCTTGAAAAACTGGGAAAAACCGAAAAGAAGTCTGGCTGGAAAAGATTCTTGGGAAGATGAACTAAGGTATTATCATATCTGCTGCTCTAAAATCAATTAATTTTGAATAAGAACAATCTAAAAATACATTACTGTACGATCATTAGTAACAAATAAAGTCTTTTTATTCAATCCTCTTTGCTATAGCATCAACCAAATACTGAGTTCCTTTACCAATTAATTTACTAAATGGAGCTAAAGGTACAAATGTAGCACTGGCAGTTTCTGCTGCTTGGAGTCTTCAAGGAAAGTATCATGAAACTATCAAATGCTTTGATACAGTATTAAAAAAATTGCCAAATGATAAAAGAGCGTTATTATTCAAAGCTGAGACTTTATTGGATATGATGAAATACAAGGAAGCTATTGAATATTTTGAGAAAGTATTATTATTAGATCCTTCTAATCAACAAGCGAAGGAAGGAATTAGCAAAGCAAAAAAGAAATATTGAAAAACTAGAATAAGAAAAAACTTGATCAAACTTTATTTTTCGAAATTAATACTTCTGGCTTGACTTGTGCTAAATTTGGATTTTGTTGTATCATTAAAATTAGTTGATTAAATTGATTGTGCATTTCTTCCCTTATTGACCTAATTTCTAGCGAATGTTTTCTTCTAATATTTTCAATTTTCTATCTTCTTCTGTCTTAATCTCTTCAAATGCTTGTGGAGTGAGTGGATAACTGCATTTAGAACAATATTTGTTATCTATAGCATTCACTAATTCACATCTAGGACATAAATAAACAGATGGTTTTTGTTTAATTTCTTGTTCTGATATTATTCCATTTCTCGCAAGGATTTCCATTTTTAACTCATCTCCCTTTCTTCTCTTTATGTATCGAGCCCCTTGTTTGGAATTGATGCTCCATCTAACCTTCTTTTTTAGAGCAAAATCAGGAAGGTAATCTGAATCATGAGTTATGGAAGAATGTCTAAAGCAATAAGGATTCCATCTTTTTCTTTTAATGAGATAATCTAATTTCTCTCTTTCCTCTTGTGGTTCGATTGAATTGTTTTCTAAAAGTCTTATTATTCTCTTTTTGAGTTGTTTCATCATTGTCCATATTGCATCTGGATTTATAGGAGCTCCATTTAGCAAATTACATATCAATCTAGCATTTGGTTCATTTTTGAAGGGATGTTCATTTAGCCAATCTCTCACATAGGGGAAACTAGAAGTAAGCAAAATAGGACCACTTCCAGTTTTTGCTTCATGTGGAACTTCGCCTTCGCCATATCTCTCTTTTAGTCTGATATGTTTAATCTTCAATAAAGTAATTTCATGAGGTCGTGCATTCAGATCCCACATAAGCATGAGTGGCCTTATTACGTGAATATGGTTCATACTTTATGATTGAAATAATTTCCTCTTTTTCCCATAATTCGCTTTCAAGATAAGGACTCAATCTTTTTGTCTTTATCTTCTTAATTTGGACAAAGATAGGTGTTATCCAGTTAGATGGTTCTGTTAAAATAAAATTATCAATATTCTCGTTCTTTTTAACATTGTATAACCATCTATAGAAATATTTTATTCTCCATAGATAGTCATTCCAGGTAGTGATCCATCTTTCATCGGGATCCTCTTCCTTGTTTTTTACCTTTGTATTGAGAAATGCAATAACTTGTTCTTTCTTTTGTACATCAATGAGGTTGTCATCAACAAATTCTGAAAACTTTACAAGAACCTTTAGAATATCACTTTGGTATCTTTCAGAAGTTCTAGCCGCTCTCAAATATTCGTAGAATTCGATTAACAGATCTGAATTTGATCTATTATCCAGTTTCCTAACTTTTTCTAGGGTATCTTTAAGTTTTGTAGGCATTTTTGTTAGAGAACCTCCAATATTATCTTCCACTTGGTAGTATATGAGCCCAATTGGTTAGCGGGCTCGGAGGTGTGTGAACTGATTTTGACACAATTTTGTAGTTCAAACATTAAAGAAACAAAAACTTGTACAAAATTGTAAAATAATTGATTAGAAAATAATTTACTAAAACAATCGAATTCAATATTTCTAACTATAAATTAATAGTTTAGCTCTCATCAAGTATTGATTTATCCAATACTCAAATTTCTCTGAGAACTTATCGTTTTTAATTGATTAAAAAATATACTTTTAATTCATTCAGATTAATTGATAATATAAATGCAGACAAACCTTCTTATAGATAGCCTTTTAGTTAAACCTAATACTAAGATTCATCTAACTAAATGGAATCCAAATTACCTCAAACGACTGGATAAGGAAGAAGCAGAAAAAATACTAAACCAAAATCTAATGAATCAGATGTCAGATTTGCAATACAAACTTTTTGCAGATAAAAGTCAATCATTACTAATAATTTTACAGGGGCTATCTGCAGCTGGAAAAGATAGTACTATAAGAAGTGTAATGGGTGGTTTCAATCCACAAAGTTGTAAATCTATACCCTTCAAGGCTCCAAGTGAAGAAGAGCTTTCCCATGATTACTTGTGGCGAATACACAAATTAATTCCTGCAAAAGGTGAAATAACAGTATTTAATCGCTCTCACTATGAAGATGTTGTAGAGGTAAGAGTACGGAAATTGATACCACAAACTATCTGGTCTAAGAGGTATAAACAGATTAACGAATTTGAACGCTATTTACATGAAAATAATATTAAAATTATAAAACTATTTTTGCACATAAGTAAGGATGAACAAAAGAGAAAATTGGAAGAAAGAATGAGAAATCCTCTAAAACAATGGAAAATGACAGAAAGTGACATAACTGAACCCCATTATTACGAACAATATATGAAAGCATACGAGGAAGCTCTGTGGAAATGTAGTACAGAATGGGCTCGATGGTATATAATTCCTGCAGATATAAAATGGTTGAGAAATTTTGCAGTGGCACAGATTATAGTCTCTACTCTTAAAAGTATGAAATTAAAATTTCCAAAGCCAAAAGTTGATATATCTAGATTTACAGAAACTAAAGATTAGTATTAATTAAAAAATGTATAATATTATGTTTATTAAATAAGTCTAATAATAAAATAATAAAATAATTGTAATTATTACCTTTATTAATTATTTATTAAATCCATTATCTATGAGTTAGGGCTTCGATTTCTTATTATAACAGGATTCGGTAACATAATATATTCGTTTTTGGATAAAGTTTTAGAGTTAATTTCTGTTTATTTTAAGAGTCTATATGACCAATGGTTCAATTGAGAAGGTGGGATTTGACATCTTGTTTTGTTGTCTATACTTTAGAGAATCATA
>JAATVJ010000318.1 GCA_014523515.1 Nitrososphaerales archaeon TH1177
CAAGATTAACCAATTCCTTTGCCATTGGATGTTCTAAACTTCCAAGATATTTCTTCATATTATTTTCACAAATTGGAACAATACTATTAATATCTTGAATAATGTCTACCTTTGCTTTTCCTCTTACCCCTTTATATGGAATATTTGGTTCATCTACACAAAAATATACTATTTTATTATTTTCTAAATTCCTTTTTTTCTTTGAATATTTAGATGTTTCAATGTAGAATTTTTGATTTGATGAATCAAAATAATACCAGACAGGATGAATATTTGGTTCATTCTTTTCATCTAAACTTGCAATGTAGATATTTCTTCTTCCAGAAGTAAGAAATGATATAGTTTCATCTTCTGTCATTGGTTGACTGAAACCTGGTCCAGCATTCAATATTTTCATATTGTATTTTTTTATGATAATATAATATTAAGATGTTGAATATAGATATTAGAGACTTACTCTTTCTACGACCTAAACAATAATCAAATCAATGAACAGTATATCATCTTACCTAACTACTGTATATTATAAAATCCATTATAAAATAAATAGGTTGAATATATTATTTGATAAGAAAAAAAGAGTATTATTAATTGTCTAGAAATGTATTTACAATTGCGCTTAATCTTTCAGGATATTGAGACATTAGTGCATGACCACCATCTTTGAATTGTGCTAACCATGTCCCAGGAATCTTTTCTATCAATATCATGGAATTAGCAGAGGATAAGACAAGATCGTCAGTGCCTGTTACTACAAGAGTATCTTGAGATATATCTTTTAATTGATCACATACTCCTTCCCATGAGAAAAGTGCTTCTCCTTGTCGTTCAAGAATATCGATAGAAGGGAAAACAAACGAAGCAAATTTTTCCAAGTAATCAGGATTTTGTTTTATCCAATTTAAAGTAAATAATAGAGGAACAATTCGTTTCTTTATATCATCATCAGATGCAGATAGATTTGTCGTCTGTTTGAATAATTCTGGATTTGGTGGAATCGATTGATTTCCACCACAAAAAGAGGAATATATTATTAAATCATCAACTTTGTCTGGGTAGTTTAATGTTAATTGCTGAGCAATCATTCCACCCATCGAGTATCCCAATACGTCAGATTTGTTAATCTTAAGAACATCTAATAATCCTGCGCTATCTGCAGCAAATTGATCGATTGTGAAATTTTTAGAACCAACAGTAGTGTTACCAATACCGCGATGATCAAAAACTATGACTGTATGATTTGTAGATAATCCTTTCAAAAAAACAGGATCCCATCCATACATAGATCCTGCATATCCCATTATTAGTAAAATTGGATCTCCTTTACCAAAGATTTTATATGAAATGTCAATATCATCAACTTTAACTTGTTTTGATGGAATATTATCTAATTTGATGATATTAGTATTATTACTAGTATCGTCTGAATCTATAGTTTGAGCTTTAATTAAAACTATACCGTCGTAATCATAATTACTAATAATTGCAAAACTAAGAGTACTGATTAAAGCAATAATTAATACTACGATATTAAATTGTGAAATGGTTATTATCATCCTTTCCATTCCCAATGTTTTTCAATATAAGTACACTATTAACATTTCTACATATGATAATTTTCGTTTATATTTACTTTTAATTTATAAATTATGTGCTAGAAAAAATTGGACCAATAACATTAGAGGGAAGATTTATTATACTACGACCTCCCTCGATTGACGATATAGAAGGTCTTTCTATCGCAACAAGGGATGGAGAGATATGGAATACTCGTTTTTCTCAATTTCCCAATCCAAATGAAATACCACAATACGTTCAAGAAATGTTAAACTTGAGCTCAAGGGGTTTGATCTTGCCATTTATAACAATAGATAAAGCTTCAAATACAATTGTTGGAACTACCAGGTATCTCAATATTGACTACGAAAACCATAGAATTGAAATAGGACATACTTGGATAGCTAAATCTTGGAGAAAGACATATGTTAATACTGAAGCGAAATTTTTGATGTTACAATATGCATTTGAAAAACTAGAATGCATAGCTGTAGAAATTCGAACTGATCTTCTCAATATAGTTTCACGTCAAGCAATCCAACGGTTAGGTGCCAAACAAGACGGTATACTACGTCACCATAAGATAATGAGAGATGGAAGGATAAGAGATACAGTTTGTTATAGCATTATAAAACCAGAATGGAAACGTGTAAAAGAAAATCTAATTGAAAAATTATACATGTCTGATAAACAAGAGAATTAAATTAATCTAATAGAATTTTGTTAGCAATTAGTATTATACTAATGAACTTATAGTAGTTGGAATATTGTAATGTTCAATATTTATTGTGTCTATATCGATCAAATTTAAGATATTAATTAAATTTATTTTTTATAAAATTAGTAATGGGACTAGAACCTCGAAGCGTTATTTCGGGGTTTATAATGTTATTCTATGACTGAAATAATTAATAATAAACAAAAAAAAGAATCAATAATTTAAAGTATAAATTGAAAAATACTGATTTAATTATACTTAATACAAGAAACACCATAAAAAATAAATGATGATATAATTAAATCAATTATGAATTCAAGGCATTATTCACAAATTTCTCATATTTTTCTTTTGGAGAAAGTCCAACAGTTCTGGCTATTTCTTTACCATTTTTAAATAATATTAACGAAGGTATAGATTGAACATTGTATTTCATTGCAATTTCTTGATTTTGATCAACATTAAGTTTAGACACTTTTACTTTTCCATCTAGCGAATGAGCTAATTGCTCTACAATTGGACCAACCATTCTACATGGACCACACCATTCTGCCCAAAAATCAACCAATACTGGGAGATTAGAATTTAAAACTATGTCATTCCAATTTGTCCTATTCAAGTGAATGATTCTTTCTATTTCTTTTGTCATATGTATATATTATATTTTCAAAATGGATATAGACTCACAATTCAATTGAAAGTCACCACCAAAACTAACTAAACAAGAATTATTGTGATATTTTAGAAAGTAAAAAAATCTGATATAGAGTATATATGTAATCTATGATTAAAACTATTATTATTCTTTCATAATATTTTTAGAAATAAGAAACTTTTTTACATATTCTTGATGATTACCTTGTAAAATAATTACATCATTTTTATAAGTTCCTCCAGTACCAATATTTTTTTTCAATTCTTTTAAGATCGTTTTTATAAAATCTTTATCCTTCTTTAAACCTTGAATAATTGTAACTGGCTTATTGAATTTCTTTACATCTGTATGTATGAAAATCTTTGATATATCTTTATCTAGCTCTTTTAAAGCGTAATCAATAGAATTAGCATTTTCATCATCTTTTTCTAACAATAACTGATCAATGTATTTGTTAAGTATATTGACTAATTTCCATTTTTGAAGTCATATATTTGTAATTTACAATTTAGTTAGTATACTTCATCTGTAATTTTCTCTACTATATACATTGTTTTGAATTCTCTTGGTTTACCATCTTTAAAAGTATCTTTACTGTAATAATATTTCATTCTCTATTTCTTATACTATAATTTTTTTCTTGACTTTATGAACTGGATTGCCGGGGAGTAGGACTCGAATCCTTATCCATCAAATGTGGGTTCTATTTTTGAATATTAAAATTTAATGATTGTTATGGCTCAATGATTAATGTAGATTTTTTGGTATATCCTTCGTTTGCTGTTTTGTCTTTAGGTTTTTACATCAACTTCAAATTTTTCATGCGCTGATAGAAATTTCTTTCCTTCTTCAGAGATTATAGTTTTAATTCTATTAACAAATAATTGTTCTCTTTTTGTTATATCATTTCCTACTATTTTTTCATTTGAATAATCTCCTGATTTCATTTTAAAAAGATTATATTCAGATTTCAACAATTCTGCTGTAGATCGGTATGATATCCAATTTTCTTGTGATTTAGTTAACTGTACGAATCCAGTAGCAATTATTATAATAAAACCAAAAACTGAAGATGCCATCTTTATAGTATCAATATTTTCAATATCACTTGGTATAGTATTTATTATTGGTATTAGTGCACTTGTGACAATTATTACTATTTGTGATATGTAAAATCTGACACGATTATTAGAAGCATGATTTTCATAATATTGTAGTTGTTTTTTGTATTGATTTTCTATACAATCTTCAACTGTTGGTTCTTTTTCATGACTGTAGATTTCAACATATTCATTCTTTATAAATAATTTTTTAATAAAACTAAAAGGACTGGTTTTACTATTTTCTTTTTCTGATTCCAATATTATTAATTATAATTTTTATGTCATTCTTATTTTTTACTTGAAAAATTTATAAAATATATTAATATAATGAGAATTAGAATTTTCAAACCTAGATTAATTATATTCTATTTCTAAATTTAGAGTTTAATTAAAACTAAATCATATACAATTAAAATAACGTTTTCAAATCTTATTTATTAATTATATTCTATTTATTAATCATAATACCATCAATCGTTGTTTTTTATCATCTTGTTGTTGGTGATTGATTAAAAGTGAATGAACTTTACTTCTGAGTTCACTTAATAGAATCGGCTTATATATAACAATTTTTTCTATATCTGGATTATTTCTTTTAAAATATTCTATGTATTCTTTATTTGCAGTAATAAAACAAAATAAAAGATTAGGATCAATATTTTGTAATTTTTCATATAGTAGCATGCCATTCATTTTGGGTATTTTCAAATCAAGTAAAGCAAGATCATAGGTATTTTTTCTAAACGAATAAAGCGCATCTATAGGATCAGTAAAAGCATCTACTTTATATCCATTAAATTCTAAAAATGTTTTAAATAAATTGATGATATCTTCATCATCATCTATTATCAATATATTTTTACCTTTTGTAAAATACATTTTACTTTCTCTACTTAAAACATCAACAACATTCTTTATTAAAATTAGAGACAATTATTAATATATGGATGATAAAAGATGAATTGGGACTCGAACCTTCGTCCATCAGATGTGGGTTCTACTTTCGAATATTAAAATATTCGTTTAATTAAAAGATTATAGTTAGATATATCCAATCATGCACCTTTTTAATAGCATAATTTTTTATCTTATCGGAGTCTTTTATCGAATAGAATTACATTATTTTTGCAATCTCACTAGTATTCATAATGTTATATTTTAGTCATTAGTCTTTAGTCACTGAAATAACCATAAAAATAAGCTATTATTATTTAATAATATTAATTATTCTTGTTAGTAAAAGTAGTCATCTAAACATCATCTTATTATTAACATCATTAATAATTGATTTCTACAAAAATATATCAAATTTATGTAAAATCATCTAAATAAACTATAATAAGATTAAATAATGTATTGTATAAAAATCATTATTATCACTTTGTCTCCAATAACTCAGATTCAAGACAATAGTCATATTTTAGGAATCTATTCTTCACCACAGAGAAAAATAGAAGATGGTTTAGAATATCTTAGAATTGGA
>JAATVJ010000319.1 GCA_014523515.1 Nitrososphaerales archaeon TH1177
AGTCATAATTGTTTCTTTAATTCCATTTATTGTAATCTATATTGATAAATACATAGTATTATTTTATATTAAATCTATAAAATATAGTCATAGAAATAAGTTAAGAAAGTTAAGTTTGTATTAGATTTTGCTATCTCTATGGTCATATCTATTGTTGAATAGTTTTGTTGCTTTGACACCTAGATTTACTATAATAGCAAACACTATGGCTGAAGAAACATGAGCTATAATAGAGGTTAGATGAGGTTCATATCCTATTGTTAACAGATAATAATGTATTGACCATCTTGTTATTACATAAACAACTTCGGCAATACTAACAGAAAAGATTATTTTTAAGATATTTCTTATAAACTTTTTAGTATCAAGTTTTCTATTCTCTAAAAGATATTCCTCTTTGTTATCATGATAATATAATAGTCCAAAAACTGAATAATATGTAATATAGCTTATTGCTATCGTGAAACTAGTGTTTAAATGATATTCTAGATCTCTCATTAGATGAGAAGCTAAAGAAGAGATTAAAACAGCAGCTATTATTCCTGTAAATATGCTTCTATTCAAAAGTATGTATTGCTTATTTTTCCAAAAATATTTTTTAACATTGACATATTCTTTTTTTAAATTTTGATTTATTGTATTATACATACTATAAGTATAGCTTATTCATTGTTTTATTTAGGATGGAAATAATAATTTTATAATATTTCCATTCTGGAAATTATTTTATGGTTAATCAACTTAACATATCTTAATTTTTCCAAATTGGAAATTAATATATTTATTAATATTATTTAGAGTGATGTGTTAGATGAAATTGATAAAGTAATTCTTTCTTATCTTGTAAAAAATTCTAGAATATCTTCTCTTGAGATCAGAAAAGAAATTAATAATTTAGGTTTTACTATAACTGATAGAGCTGTCAGGCATAGAATAGTAGGTCTTGTAAAGAAAAAGGTTGTCTTAGGTTATTCAGCCATATTAAATCCTGAACTGACAACAAATAACAAAGTAAATCGTACAATTCTTTTAAAATTTAAATATTCAAAAAATTCTGAAAATCTTATCAAACTTTTGAAGGAATATGTACAAGAATCATCATTTTATATATATGCAAGTAAATTAAATGGTGACTTTAATTGGATATATCATTTTGTATTCGATTCTATTGAGCAATATGAAATTGAATCAATAAATTTTCTAAATCGATTTGGTGAACTAATTAGTGATTTTAGAACATATGAATCAATAAATTTAAAATTGTCACCTTATTCAGTTTATGATAATGATCTTGAAGGTATAGAAAGAAAGACAAAAGTATTTCAAATTCTAAATTCATTAAAGAGATACGATAATCTTAATGATCGTCTTCAAAGAACTGTAGAGTATGTAGTAAAATATTTCAATGCCTATTTTGCAAGAATTAGGTTTGTTGATAAGAATAAAACAAATCTAATCCTGAGGTTCAGTGCTGGAAAGTATACAAGAATAGATGGTGAGTTTTCTAAAGTTTCTCTTCATGATTCTTTACAACTAGGACCTGCAATCAGAAAGAAAAAGCCATTTGTTACTAATGATTTACCTCATGATCCTTTAACAAGACATCCAGATTGGGTAAAAAAAGAAAAACTATTGTCATTTGCAGCATATCCTCTTTTATATAAGCAGGAAGCAGTTGCAGTCTTGGCTATATTCAGTCGAAAGAAATTTTCAACAATTGATTTTGAAATGTTAGGAATATTTTGCGATCAACTTTCCAAAGATTTAACAGGATTTTTCGATGCTAAAGAATTTTTGTGCAATTGATTAGTTATCTCATTACTCTTAATTCAATTTTGTTATTTAGATGTAATAAATAAGCGTTTTTAGAATATGGCATTTATTTTTAAATCTCATTTTAATATATTATGCATTACTTTTTTAGGTCCTGTTAATTTAACATTAATATACCTCCATTGAGGAATGGAACTATATTTTTTATTTTGGTATTGTATGCATAGGTAAACAGTTTAACCCAATTGTTTACATGTGACAGATCACAATTTATTTTTTAGTGCAAGGATAATAATCATCAAAACATTCTGTTCTATCCTTGAAATACTACATCATCCTTTCAATTAGACTTTTTTCTAATGGTGAATGTAGTCTATGTTTTAGATGCATAAAGTTGCATGCCTGTGTATACCCTGTACCACCATCTGTGTAAACTGTATGTTTAACATATTTGGAGACAAGCGATCTAATGAAATTTTCTGCTACAAACATGTTTCTTTCTTCAGAAATATGGATACCAAGTACAGATTTGTGAACTGGTTCAATTGCAATCCATATCCAAACATGTTTGCAACCTGTCTGAACCATAGTCTCATCTATAATAAAGGCAGAAATTCTTTTCCTTCTGTAAAATTGGCAAGAATCAAATCTTTGAATCCAATTCCATACATATACTTAGCTTCTTTTCTCATCTCTAAAAATTGTTAGTGCTTTAGATGTATTACGTAGACTGAGACCAAGAAAATACAAATACAGAGAGTACATAACTATAATTGTGGATGTTCTGTTTCTAACAAATCGTAACAACATATGCTAAATAGAACATTCACAGCTAATACTGTTTCGTTAAATTAACACAGCCCTTTTTTATTCATTTTAAATTCCATTAATAAAATCTAACTACTATCAATATTCATCAAAAGAATAACATTTTATGGAATGTATATTGATTAAAAAATGTATTATTGGATATAATCAAAAATTTTTAGAATCCAATACTTTAAGAAATTCTCTATTCTTTCAAACTAACTTCTACTGGAGTTGAATGTGAAACAATATCAAATACAGGTGATCTCTTTTGTGCAAGTTGTACCAGCTCTTGTAGTTTTTCTTTTGGTGCATCTGCTTTTATCTTAAATTCCACTTTTATCTTATCATAACCATTTCTTGTATTTTCATCTAAGCCAAGAAATCCATGTAGATTCAGATCTCCTGAGAAGGATGTTTCTACTTCGTCTATTTTTATTCCCTTTGCTGCAGCATGATATATCAGTGATGTAATCAAGCAACCATCTAATGCTGCCAATACATATTCAACTGGGTTTGCTCCATGGTCTTCCCCTAACAATACTGGTGGTTCATCTTTTTCAAAGACAAATGATTGACTCCTTTGGAAATTCTGGCATGCTCCATAAAATTCATTTATAGTTGTTCTATTATATCCACCGTTTATCCATTTGCCCTTTGCTTTGAAATTGAATTTGGCAATTTCAGGATTTCCCTTTATTGCTTCAACAGTTCCAAATAGTTTGGATACATTGACTCCATTTACAATTTGTTCTTTTTTTATTTGTTGATTTATTTGATTCATAGCACATGATATCATGATATCGTTATATAAATGTTATGAAAAGGATATCACGATATCAAAATTGCTAAACATATATATCATTGAAGATATATTACATTATTAAAATAGAAAATGACACATGATTTACTAATAAGAGGATTTGATAATCAAATCCATTCACAATTAGGAGAATTAGCAAAAGAAAAAGGAGTATCGATAAATTCAATTGTAAAAGACGCGGTTGACAAATGGCTTAAGCAACAGCAATCAGATATTCCAAAAAAACACTATCTTTTAATTTATTCTGATGATGATTCCGTATTGGGGTTACTAAAGTCTATGGATAGGCTTGCAAAAGAGAGTGATTTATTTAAATGTTATTGTGGTCCTCCTTCTACTGCATCTACCAAACTATTATCTAAACTCAAATGGTATGATGGGACTATAATGCCCTATTATTACGATACTAAAAATATTAAACAAAAACAAAATCAAAATCAACAGATTCAAATTCAAAATCAAAAAGGTATTATGAATTATTGCAGCAAAGTTATGGGAAATATAGTAGAAGCAGCAAACAATACCAATAATAAACAAGTTTGCTGTCTTGATTTTCTTATAAATGATATAGCAAAAGATTCATTACAACAAGCCTTAACAATTGAAAAAGCTTATGATAATAGCAGAATTCCTGGCCTAATGTATTGTACATACAAGACCGAAACTTTACTACGTTTAGAGATAAAGGACCTTGTAGAATTGTTTGAAGGACATGATCAGGTATTTATATTAAAAGAAGAAGAAGTGTACAAACTTCATATTACAAAAGAAAATGTGCATAAACTTTTTTTAAATTAGAGATACCAAGTTTAGATTTAATCAATATTCAAATAATATGAATCTTTAATTTTTTAATAAAACCATTTACTTATTACATTAACTTGGGTATATCTTTACATGGTATCGCTAATTGATATGACGTTAGGTATGATTTTAGGAATGGTCCTAAGTCCTATAATGATGGGATTTATTAAAAATTTTAGACAAAGAATGAAAGTTAATAAAATTTTAAAAGAATACGTAAAAAATAATAAAAGAAACTCTAACAATAACAATAACAATAATAATCAAATATAACAAGTATATAAAAACGGTTTTAAAATAATTTAATAATGTAGAATAACTAATACTAATATTAAAAGATAAAATATCCAATAGTAAAATGAATACTCTGCTATTATAAAATTGATTATTTAATCAAAAATTGAATAGTTAAAGATATACTTTATAATTAAATCAAGAGAAATTAAAATAATTAATTGAAGACTTTACAGATTGCTACTTTTGGTACTGATGGTCAAGATGCAATAGCATTTGGTATCAAAAATTTTCCAATTCACAAACTAATACTTGTTTGCTTTCATGAAGATAAAAATAAAGCCGAAGAATTCTCAAGAAGAATTAAAAGCATATTAGGTCTCCCAATAACAATTACCTTAGTTACTAAAGAGAATGTAATTAGGGATACAATGGATAGAATAAATGAAATATTACAATTACATATCAATGAATTCGAAGATATATTGATGAATGTTAGTTGCGGAGATAAGTTACTGGGTTGTGCTGCACTTTCTACAGCATTTATACATGGTGTGAAAGCATTTGGGATGGATTATACTCATACAATGCCATTAATGATGCCTGTTTTGAAACTTAGTTATAATGAAATTATATCAGATGCAAAGAAGAAAATTCTTATGGCTATTGATAGTGCTGGAGGATCTGTTGATAGTTTAGATCAACTTGAAAAGATTTCTGGATTCGGAAAACCACTTTTAAGTTATCACGTACAAGGATCAAAAGATGCAAAAGGACTTGTAGAATTAGGGTTGGTAAATATAGAAAAAGGAGAGAGAAATAAAATTTCAACTAAAATTACAACACTTGGAAAACTTTTGATAAGCAGTAATTCATTATAAATTAAATTAAATTAAATGAAGTTTACATGTTCAATAATAACTTGAATACTTCAACTTATTATTTTTATACATCAACTTTATTTTTCAATTAATGAAAAATTTACACCTAAATAAAAAAAATGTAAAAATTTTGCCGACTATAATGGCATTTGCAATTATTGGCTCATTGCTGATGATTGCAGGTCCATTACTAACAACAAACAAAGTTGCATTTGCTCAGCAATCTGATCCAGGTTCCATATTAAAACTTGCTGCAGCCAATATACCAATTGATATTCCTTTAATCAAAGAATATGTAAATGGAAAAGAGATGTATGTTATAGCAACTGATACATCAGATAAAGAAACTGCTGATTTGATAACAAACAAGACAGGATTTAAAGCCAATTTTGCTCCAGTTTTATCCAAAACTCCAACTGATGTTTTATCACAGGCTTATGCCTTTAAGAATGGGATCAAAGGTAACGGACTATTTGGTTTTCAATCTTCTGTATTAAGTGCTAAACCTGGTGATAATGGATATAGTCCACTGTATCAAATAAATAAAGTAGAATGGGTTAACCAAGAAAATGCACAAGAGTTAAAATCTATAGATGAAATTTTAGCAGCTGAAAAAAATGGACAATTAAAAATAGAAAAAACTAATGTTGTAATAAATGAACCAGCAGTAAAATGGGATGGTGGCGAGATGATGATCAAAGAAGGTGAAATTAATGATGAGACATCCTATGGAGAAGGTCAAGTAACAAAAATCGATATAGAAAATATGATTGTTACATTTGTTGCTCATAGAGGTTGGGGTCCTGATGGAAGTACAATATATTATATTGTG
>JAATVJ010000320.1 GCA_014523515.1 Nitrososphaerales archaeon TH1177
AGTAAAGTCCAAACCTATTGAATTCCATCGAACAACCTTATCTTTATACTCAAAATCTATCGGTTCAATTAGTTTCAATCCATTTTTATCTGCGATCTCTACCAACTTTTCGATTTCATCTCTGCTGAAAATATTATCTGGTGTTCCCTTAGAAAGGACATTTATATTGTTAACCAATTTATCAGGCCAATAATCTGTAGATGTCAAAAGATAACCATTACTTTTTATAATTCTACTCATTTCTCTAAAGTAATTTTCAACGTTAACACCATGTTCGATAACTGATAAAGAAGTGACGTAGTCAAACATCTGATCTCTGTACTTTGTATCTTCTAAGTTTCTAATTGAAAGTTGATACGATTTGTCACTGTACATTTTGGCTATTGGTTCATAATCTTCATGATACTTGAAAGAACTGTTATTATTATTAGTAAAATTTGGATTGCAATCTGATGATTTCAATACTAGATCGCAACCATAAAGATTGATAAATCCTAATCTTTTTAACATAGGTAAAATAGGAGATTCATAACATCCTACATCCAATATAAAAGATTCTCTGTTTGCACCACTAATCATTTTGATCATTTTATATGTATCCCATGATTTGATTTGCGAATGATGTCGAAAAAGTTGAAGTTCCTGAAGACCTTGTTCAGCCTCTGTCACCTCAAATATGTTCTTTAAAACTGAATTATAAGTCAATCTTTAGTATTTCTGATTTGTCCAACATTTAAAATTATCGTTATTTCTTTGAAAAAAATTTAACTTAACAGGTATTCATTGATTTTTTCCATCCAATATTTGCTTCAAATCTGTTAAGTAAATGAAATGTCTTTCTATATTATGTGAGTAGTTTTAATTTTACTAATCAATATTATTACTATAAGACGATCAAAAAAGTAATATTGAACATTAAAACCATGACTATTCAACTCCCTTAGATAATGGCAATTAACACTGTTCACTGATTTTTAAATATTTTATAATTAAAAGAATATTTACACTATCCACACCAAAGATAAGTTCCGATCTGAACTTAGCCATGGCCTTCCATCTCTATGGTTCTATACCTTTACAAATAGAAAAAGGAGGGTTATGGCTTCTTAATCTTATATTATTTACCAATTAATTAATTAAATTTTCCAAAATTTTTTAAATATTATAATAGCAATGCAATTATGACAAGCAACCTAACCAAATACAGACAAAAATATTCACGTGGACCATAGCCTTCTATTTAGAAGTGGTATTCATTTAGGGGCTATGGCTTTAATTATTACAATAAGACAATTTATCTCAGTTACTAAATAATTTATTGAATATATATTATAACCAGAATTGAATCACAAACCTACTATAACAACAGCACAAGCCATAGCCTCATAACATACTACTAGGCAGTTGTACTCAATCAATAGGCTATGGCTATTTATATTAAATATTTGTCTATAATTACTTAATAATTAGTTGAATATATTTATTATATCAAAAATAATCGTCTATTGCATCCCAAAGCCATAGTCTCCTACAAAAACCATAAAACTATTGGAATCATGGATAGAAGGCTATGGCTTTCTTCTTTTATTATCAATAAATTTCTTAAATTGTTAAATGATATCGTTAGAGAATATTGAATTGCAGATGTAAAAAATTTTAAATATTTTGATATTGTATTATATACATACAGAGAGAGGAAACATATACGTGCATATACCACGCTGCCATAGCCCTCTTCTTTCCAATTGCTCCTATTACTTGAAGGCTATGGTTTTTATAATTTGTTTAATAATTAATCAATTGAATTGACTTATCTGACTAATGGACTATTTTTTTATTTGTTTATTATAGCAATATAATTGAGATTTTAGTTAAAATTGAATTAGAGGTAAAAATGCTTCATAACCCGAAGAGACAATTGCAGAAGTTAAGTTAATCTAACAAGACTTGTACAATAATAAATGTCTGTAATCAGTTGATCAAGTTAACAGTGCCGTATAATTCCAATAAAATAATTTTTTTATTATATCAATTTGTTAAATTTGTAACTTATTCAAAGGAAATTATAGATTTGGCGGGTCATATGGATAATTAAATAAATTTATTAAATTAATATATAATCTTTTTTTGTCTCAAATCTTTCAACTCATTTTCCTCAAGTCATAGCCATCATACAATTGTAGTAATAGATATTACCTACAATTGACAAAACTACAACTTAATTTATTTCGAATTATTAAATATTATAATATCAATAATAATAATTGATACTTACATAATCCATCAGGAAATCCCTGATACATTAATGAGTAATTTTTCCTTCACCGAGTATAAATTGATATAAATTATGATTACCTTAATTTATCAATAATGTCTTCAAATTTTTCATCTACACAAAAAATTCCTCAAAATGCTACTGAACATAACAAATTAACAAAAGTTACATCTGGATATATGGAAATTGATGAATTTAAGAATTCTGATACTCATAAAGGATATTTCTGTTATAACTGTGACTATTTTATAAAACCGAGTCATTGTATGATTGTCACTGATGAAGGTCAAGATTTAAACGGCAATGTATCTGGTAAGATACTTCCTTATGCTGTATGCTCTTTATGGACTCCAAATGAAAAGGAGATAAAGTGATAATAGATATGTCTGATAAAAATATAATTGAAAAAGCATCAGATACTATGGGAAATGTTATTGATAAAGCAGGAAATATTATGGACAATGTAACAAAATTTCAGAAGCAAAGTAAACTGAAAGTAGGTTATGTGGAACGTGATGAGTTTAAGAATTCTAATCTTCATAAAGGATTTTTCTGTTACAATTGTATTTATTGGATAGATATGACTGGAGGAAAATGTATGATAGTAGAGGATAAAGGGCCAGATTTATTTGGTAATGTTTCTGATGTAATAGCACCACATGGCTGTTGTAGTGTATATGAACCAGATTTTGATGAAATTAAAGAGCAGAAAGAAGTAGTTGTAGATGAGAAAAAATAAATAAGATATTATAAAATTACCTACCTATTTGTCTATTTTTTATTATTGACTTGATGATATTTGTGTGGGATCTATTATGACAGCAAGAAAAATAAAGGTGAAGATTGACGTTATCAATAACATAGCTATATTATAATGATATTAATTAGGCAAATAATTATGTTCCTTCTTAAGGGTATGCAGATTGCTACAGTAGAATATTAAAAAGATAATAAAGATTTTAATTTCTGTGAAAACAATTAAATTTGCTAGTTTTCTCAATTAT
>JAATVJ010000321.1 GCA_014523515.1 Nitrososphaerales archaeon TH1177
AAAGAGATTTTGATATACTTTCATTTACAATACTAATTAATTTATATATCGATATAGGTTTCTTTAGAATGTTAAATTTACAATTACATTCCAGGTCATCAGAGGTGCTCATTATAATTACATTCATTTTAGGATTTATTTCTAACAATTTCGTAGCCAAAAATAATCCATTCATTTGTGACATTCTATGGTCGGTAATTAGTAATGAGTATTTACTCAAATTTTTCTTGATGTGCTCATATGCTAATACTGGTTCAGTAAAAGAACAAACATCATAGCCATTCATTTTTAATGCCTCACTGAATAAGTTTACTAGGTAAGCATCATCACCAACTATAGCTATTGACTTAAATTTTTTCATTTTGCCATGAACTTTTAATTGTTTGTTTGCTTCTTTAAGTTGCTCATACAATTCTGCTTGTATCCAAAGACTTTCAAATATAGAAGCATATGATGAAGCAATATACTTGCTATTAGAGTAGGCAGCAAATCCTGATGCCTCATAAGAATTATCCTTTGTATCATCCTTTGTTTCTATAATTAAAGATTCTTTTCTATCAACCACTACAATTCCAATTCTAGTATCCAAGCTCATTTCAATAGCCCTGATATTTATCTCAGGGAATACCAACATTACTTCATTTACTATCTCTCTAATTTGCTCCTCGTCAGCATGAATTAATACTCGAACTTTAATATCATTTTCCACTACTTCTTTAAATAGATGCATTATACCCATACGTACTTGACGTCGAAACGCATTGATTGAGGGAAATATTCTTAGTACTTCTTGTTCTGCTGATTTTATTAGGGCATACGCTAGCTTTATTGACTCTCTAGGATTCTGAATAATCTCGATGTTAGACAATTAATTTCTCTTCTTCTTCCTCTTCTTGTATTCTTCATTTAATGACTAATTTACTCATTAGTTTGGGGAATAATTCTTTTAGTATCTCTCTTCTCGATAATAATTTCATCATTTTGCAATACTGAGGAATTCTCTTCTCATGCATCGATCAGATTCTAATCTAAAATTATTAAGTGTTTTGATTCTCTTTCTTTTTGTTTTTAATCATTTTATTATTTTATTTATATTCTTAAATTTGTTCTTTCTAAAGAAAAAAGAAAATTTTTTACAAAAAAATAACTTTTTAGGCGCCGAAAAAATTATAATTTTTTATAGATAGATGCTATTTTTTTAAATATCCGTATATTATATCTGAGTAAAAATGATAAAAAATCTTTTATAATTTTAATTAAATTGAGTATATTATATGAGAACTTTACGATTATTAAATCTTCATTGTAATAAAACTGATAATGATGATGTTGATAATACTAAATTAAATAAGATTTTTCTTACTGTTGATAACGGTAGATATCATATATTTGGACCAGAATCAATGATGAATGGAAGTGATTGGAAGGTAAATGCAAATATTCAGTTCAATAAACAAGCTATAATAAGTTTCTTTGACGAAGATTTGTTAAGGAATCTAAGTACTACCAAACACTTTAGGAACCACATTGTTGAGGAAAATGAGATTCATGATGCACCAAAAAAAGTTAAGTTTGCTACTAATAACGCAAATTATATTTTGACATATCAAATAATATAGACATAGCAAACACTGTTATTATAATAATATCTGTTATAAATTAATTTTAAAATAAGTTTCTAATAATAAAAGCTAAATACAAGATAATAGTAAAACTTGTGATAAGAGACTCTTTTTTTTGCACCGCTATCGGTATTACTATATCCTCGGCATATTTCAAGTTTCTATACTTTCTGAAGAACTTATTAAATTAAAAATAGTTCCTAATAATAACAGCTAAATACAAATTAGTAGCAGTAGAACCCTATGACATTGACGATTCCACTCCAGACCAGCTTGATAAATAATGTAGGTGAACCCTACTGTTTAAAAAGATGAACCAGATTAATAGATTTTCTATTCTATTCTATTTAAAATGTAATATAATAATAGAAATTTAGTTATCAAATTTTAGGCAATAATTAGTTTTAATAGGAATAATCATTTCTCTTATTCTAAAACTAAAAGTAATTAAGAATAAGTTTAATAATAAAAAACTGGTTTTACTAAGAAAAAGAAAAATAGTATATATTAGTTAAATGATAGATATCAACGAGCTTATTCCATATAAAAATCAATTTATCGAGAACACATAAGTAAATCTAACATATTCTATTATTACATATTGTAGTTACATAATAACAATATTATAAATATTTAGATTTAAAAAGTCCATGGCTCTGTAGAATCCATCTAATAATAATAACCAAATTTAGCATTCGGTGAACATTGTATGCTATACATCTGAAAACCAATTCTCTGTTCTGCATTCTTACAAGTGTGGATGTTATATGTTCTCCAAATAGTCTTTTTATGACTGAGACAATAGTTTTCTCCTTGTTGCGCTGATTGTATAGAAACTTGTTGTAACCACGTTTCATTTCCTTTCTATATCTTCCACGAGTTTTCCATACTTGCACATCTTTTTCATATCTTGATGGTATAATACTGAATTCCTTCAGATTCTCTCTAACAAGTACATGATTGTCTTCACTATCATATGCTTTATCTGCAACAACTACCGATAATGATTTTATCTTTGATATTCTTGTCACAATTGGCGCGAAATCTATGTTATCATGTC
>JAATVJ010000322.1 GCA_014523515.1 Nitrososphaerales archaeon TH1177
ATTACTTTATTCAAAAGCCAATCAGAATTGAAGTTCTAATTAAGAAGATAACTTTGATAATGAACAAAAATGAAGAATAAAGTATTTAATCAAAATCATCTGCAACTTTCTTAAGATAGTATCATTGCTATATGCGATATAGTAGAACTATTAGATGCAAATCCTGCTAATATTCACATTACCAGATTTTAAAATATTTTTTATAATAAATAATTATGGTGAATAAATAATAATATCCTACTAGAGTTAGATTAACTCTATTAATTAATTAAAAAAATAGATCAATTTGTAAATTTTATTTCTTTATTTATTTTAACTATCTATATTGCCTAATAAAATTATTTATAAAGAAGAAAGGAGTTCTGTCTGGAGTTCTTTGGACTGAAAAACCAGACTAGAGGATATGTATAATATGAACCCCAATGATCTCCTTTTGTTGTTGTTATAGCAGTAGTTTTATTAGATAAACTTATGTTTTTGAATAATAGTTATTTGTATATTCTACTGATATCATCTTTTCTTGATTTGAAACTAATATTTCTTTGACTACTTTTTTGCCATCTTTATACTAATTTTTTTAAGTAATAATGTGTATATCTTTGGTAATGCCATTGGAACAAATCTTAAATCATAAAATATCTACAAGAAAGATAAAGAAAAGTAGCAAAGTAAATCCAAACAAAGAAAAGAACAACAAAGTAGAAGAAGAACAACAATCACAAAAAAAGAGATTATCACCAGATCCTATAATCTATGACCCAAATAAAAATCAAAAAAAAGATATACAAACAGCAATAGATATTAACGATGATAATAGTTCCAAACAAGATCAAGAACAACAGATTGTTAGAAACGCCAAAGAGATTGCAAACTATTCTCTAGATCTTCACAAAGATATGATAAATACCTATAATTCCGTATATTCTCAACTATTACAAGATATTTCCAATTATTCTTATAATGATATTACTATTCTTAAAAGGTTTATGGATTATCCATTTGATAATAAAAATATGTATACTATTTCAATTAGTAACGGAGATAAGTCATTAAAATTGTTAGACAATATCATGACTAAAAATATGGATACATTTATCAAATCAATAGAACTTACACAAAGATTCTATAAAGATATAGTTCAGAGTTATTTGAATTGCATAAAAAAAAGTAAAATAAACTAATAACAGTAATCTTCTTCCTGTTCTGAAAATTCATCATATGTTTGAATTAAATGAACAATTAAAACCAAAATTTAGTTTTTGCTTTTACTGTGGATAGGAATTTATTATCTGATTATCATATTGTGATATATAACTAAAAGAAATTTATATATTATAAGATTCGACAGTAGACAATTACAATATCTATTAAATAATAATAAAATATTATAAAAATGTTAATGACAAATAATAATTTTAATATTAGTAGTACTAGCAATTATAATGTACTTCCAAAACAATTTATTAATTATATAAATTATGAATTAAGATTATTTGAAAAAATTACTAATAAGAAATTTTTATTTAATGTTTCAAGAAATGACAGATTTGAATTAAAGGTATCTAAATCAAAAGAAGAAAAAGATTATAATGATAACTCAAAATATCAAATAATTTATAGAGCAAATAATCTTTATCAATTTATTAAAAATTTGTTGATGATTAGAGAATATTTAATTAAAAATTTTGGTAATAAATAATAACGACAATGCAATAAAAATATCATAATTAATTAAAAAGAAAAAAAAGATTTAATTTATATTTTTTATTTTTTTATTTATTGTCTATTGTATGATCTTTCTATTCTTCTTGCATAATTAAAGTTATTTTGTACAACGTCATTGTAATATCTTTGTGTGAGTTCTACTAATCTATTAAAATTCTCAATACCACCAACAGCGATTTCATTTATGAGGTTTGTGGCATTGACTGTATAATCTTGTATGTTTTTGTTTAATGTGTTATATGTTTCAGAAAATCTTTGTGGAATATTGTAATTTTTCCATGATTTATTGATGTTATCCAAGAATTGGGAATAAGATGATTGATATGTATTAAAGACATTATTTTGTAACTCTACAATGTTATTTGATGTTTCTTGTGATATTTTGCTGATCTGTTCTTGAAATTTCCTGAAAGTATCTGCATTCTTTTCAAAGATTCTTCTATTATCTTCTTGAAATTTATTTACATTTTGATTAATCTTGTCTGTAGTGTCTGATATGTTAGATGCTGTATCTCTATATTGTTGTCTCTGTTGTTCTAGATATCTGTCTGTGGTTTCCTTAAATTGGTTGGTACTTTCTTTTACATTATCTTTTTTAGTTGAAGACATATGTACTAAATTTATCGTTAAATGATATTAAGATTAATATAATTGACTATATATTTTTCATTTCATTATATAGAAAATTGCTTTCATCTATAGAAGTATTATCCTATAAATAAAATTAACTCCACGAGTTAGACACCGGCAGTGGAACTCGAACCTTCGTCCATCAAACGTGGGTTCTATTTTCGAATATTAAAATATTCGGTTAATTGAAAAATTAGAACATTCGCCAAGATTTCCCTTTATATGCTATTTATTAGTCATATTAATATCAATAATTTATCTTTGTCTTCTTTGTTTTGTTGTTGTTGGTTGAATAAAAGTGAATGAACTTTAGTTCTAAGTTCGTTTAACCAAATTGATTTGTGTATAACAATATTTTTAATATCGAGATTATTTCTCTTAAGGTGTTCTATGAATTCTATATTTGTAGTAATAAAACAAAATAATAGAGTAGGATCTATATTTTTCAATTTTTGAGATAATATTATACCATTCATTTTGGGCGTTTCCAAATCAAGTAAAACAAGATCATATACATTTTTTCTAAAAGAGTACAAAGCATCAATAGGATCGGTGAAAGCATCTACTTTATATCCATCATATTCTAAAAAAGTTTGAAATAGATTAGTAAGATCATCATCATCATCTACTATCAATATATTTTTACCATTTGGAGTAGGCATTTTTACATGCTCACCTTGTTAAACAACGATGTTCTTTATAAAGATTAGATGGAATTATTAACAGTTTAATTTAACAGATTAACATATTTAGTCTTAATAGGTGAAAGATTATATAGAATTAGTAGTATCTAGCAATAAGATTTAAAGAATCTTCATAAATAATAAATATCTTTGATATAAATATACGCTAAATGATTTCTAAATTAGTATCAACTTTTTTGTTAGTCTCATTTACTTTTATTTTTCTAACCTTCTTCTCGGTTAATATGCTGGAAGAAGCACAGGGTATTAATGAAACACAAAAAAATAACAATAATGCTGTTAATTTTGAGAAATTAGTTACTGAATTTCTAAATTGGTGGGTAAATGTGTCGTTTGAGGGAGATCCTCAACAGTTAGAGAATCCCTGTGTCATACATAATACAGATTCTGTTATCTTCTTACATGATCCATTTGAGATGGGTAATGTTAAGAATACTTGTACAATTCCACAAAAATCCCTATTTTTTCCCTTTTACATAGGATGGTGTGATAATGGTAATCCAGGTTTCTATGGCACGGATTCATATGATAAATTGCTAGAATGTGCTTTAGATGCTAATCGTGGTCTTGTTACAATGAATGCTTATTTAGATGACAAAAAAATTGTGGACGTATTGATTGATAATATAGATATTCATAATCTAAAAGTTCGTTACAATAACTCTCTTGATAGTTATTATAAGGAAATTGGCCCAACAAATTTTTTTGATTTAACAGTAACTAATAAGACACAATATACAAATTATGAAAAACCAGAGGATTTTGCATCATCACCAGCAAAATATAAAGCAGTTGCTTATTGCTTCTGTGGTTTTATAGATAAAGATAAAAT
>JAATVJ010000323.1 GCA_014523515.1 Nitrososphaerales archaeon TH1177
AGTACGCCAAAGATATATGTTGGACGATCCTCAGGGGATCCTACTACAAACCAAGTAAAAACTAATAAAATTATGTTACAGTATGCATTAGATGGAAAAAAAGTCCTGAGGCTTAAAGGAGGAGATCCTTTTATTTTTGGGAGAGGAGGAGAAGAAGCTGAATTTCTACATGAAAATGATATTGATTTTGAAATTATTCCTGGAATCTCTTCTGCAATTGGCTCAGCCATCTATTCAGGTATTCCCCTTACTCACAGGCAATTTTCGTCATCAGTTGCAATTGTTACCGGACATGAAGATCCTGCAAAAAAAGAGAAGAGTGTTAGATGGGATAAATTAGCAATGGCTGTAGATACTATTGTGATTCTTATGGGCGTTGAAAATTTAGAATCAATTATTAAAAATTTAATTAACTATGGTCTTTCAAATGATACCAAAATAGCGGTGATACAAAACGGGACTCTAAAAGAGCAAAAAGTTATTATTGGCAATTTCCGTGATATAAGAAAAAAAATAGATGATGCTTCTATAAAACCACCTGCTGTCATTATCATAGGTGAAGTTGTTTCTCTTTCGGATAAAATTAAGTGGTTCTAGTTCTTATAAATATGTGTTTATCGGTATATGAATTCCAAGATCATTGCAATTACAAAATCTGAAGGTTTAATCTCAAAGGATTTTATTGCTAAAATTGAAAATCATAACTCGAGACTAATTGTAGTTAAGACTTCAACGATAGTAAAATCTGATTCTAAACTTGTTACTGAAATTTTTAATATTATTTCTAATTGGTCTTCTGGTTATATTATATTTTTAAGTCCTAATGCAGTTAATGTATTTTTTAAAATTGCTTATGATTTAAATCGAGTTAATGAAGTAGTTCATAATATCAATTCAAAATTTACAGTTGTTGCAATCGGGCCATCTACTAGAAATGCGCTCATAAAAAATAAAATAATTGTGAATAATATGCCTAAAGATAATTCTTCTGAGGGGATTATTGATTTACTTTCTAAATTAAAAAATGATAATGTATCTAAAATACTAATTCCTCGAAGTATACGTGCAGATGAATATTTAAAAAAGAAACTTTTAGAATTGGGGTTTGCCGTTTACGATTTTTATATTTACAATGTCAAACCTGCAGAAGTAGATCATATATGGATTGAATTTTTTGATCTTCTTAGAAAAGGGAAAATCGACTCATTGATCTTTACTAGTCCTTCAAATGTTAATTTTCTTATAACTACAACAAGAAATTATTCTTCAGATCTATTCCCTTTAATTTATAAAATTAAATTAATTTTATCTATCGGTCCACTTACTAGTAAAGAACTTTTAAAATATAAAATTCCATTTACTGAATCCAAAGATCATTCTTTAGAAGGTATTTATGAAATTCTCTATTGCAATAATTAAACTTAAATAATAGTAAATTTATTTTTTTAATACTACTATGGTGAATAGTATTTAGGTTGTAAAATTTATATAACATAACGCCGTTATGAAAAGTATATGACTACAGAAGAACTTAATATGGATTATAGTAAATATGATTTTAAAGATTCTACTGACTTGTATGTTTATACAAGTAAGAAGGGTCTTTCTCGAGGCACC
Organism: Nitrososphaerales archaeon TH1177; assembly: GCA_014523515.1. Classification (GTDB taxonomy): domain Archaea; phylum Thermoproteota; class Nitrososphaeria; order Nitrososphaerales; family Nitrososphaeraceae; genus TH1177. The sequence continues at coordinate 1,618 of JAATVJ010000323.1, forward strand.
GTTGAAGAAATTAGTAAAATTAAAAATGAACCTCAATGGATGCTTGATTTCAGATTAAGATCATATGATATCTTTATGAATAAACCTATGCCAGTATGGGGAGGTGATTTATCAAAAATTAATTTTCAAAATATTTATTATTATACAAAAGCATCAGAAAAACAAAGCAAAAGCTGGGATGATGTACCAGAGTCTGTTAGAAAAACATTCGATAAACTAGGCATACCTGAAGCCGAGAAAAAATTTTTAGCTGGTGTGGGTGCTCAATATGAATCAGAAACTGTATATCATAACTTGCGCGAAGATTTATCCAAACAAGGTGTAATATTTTGTGATACAGATACGGCAGTTAAAGAACATCCTGATCTATTAAGAAAGTATTTTGGAAAAGTTATACCACCAGAAGACAACAAATTTGCTGCATTAAATAGTGCAGTATGGTCAGGTGGTTCTTTTATTTATATTCCTCCTAATGTTAAAGTTGATCTTCCATTACAAGCCTATTTTAGAATTAATGCTGAAAATATAGGTCAATTTGAACGTACTTTAATTATTGCTGATGAAGGATCTGAAGTACATTATATCGAAGGTTGTACTGCTCCAGTTTATACAACTGAATCCTTACATTCTGCTGTTGTTGAATTAATTGCCAAGAAAGGTGCAAAAATAAGGTACACCACTATTCAAAATTGGAGTAAAGATGTATATAATTTGGTAACAAAAAGGGCATATGCTTATGAAAATGCTCGAGTTGAATGGGTTGATGGAAATCTTGGTAGTAAATTGACTATGAAATATCCAGGAGTTTATATGCTTGGAAGAAATGCTCATGCTGAAGTTATATCAATTGCCTTTGCTGGTTCAGATCAACATCAAGATGCAGGTGCCAAAGCTGTCCATTTAGCTCCAGATACTACATCTAGAATTACAAGTAAGTCTGTTAGTAAACAATCAGGTAGAACTACCTACCGTGGCTTATTACATGTAGCTAAAGGTGCTACTAATGTCAAGTCCAATGTTAGATGTGATGCTCTTTTACTTGATGAAACATCCAGAACAGATACTTATCCTTATGTAGAAGTTAATGAGGATGACGCGACAATTTCTCATGAAGCTAGTGTAGGAAAAATTGGAGAAGATCAAATATTCTACTTGATGAGTAGAGGATTTTCAGAGTCAGACGCCTTATCACTTATAGTTGGAGGATTTATAGAACCATTTACAAAAGAATTGCCCATGGAATATGCAGTTGAATTGAATAGACTTGTTAAATTAGAAATGGAAGGCTCTGTCGGTTAACAAATTAATTTACCCTTTTTTAGTGATAGTAAAATATGTACAAATTATCTTTGTTAGATAAAAATTTTAATACTTTAATTAAGAATGTTAAAGAACCATCTTGGATGACACAAACAAGACATGAAGCCTTTAAAAAATATACTAGTCTTCCATTAGAATCATCTGCTCTTTATAGTAAATATTCTAATGCAAATAAATTAATGACTGATAATATTTTTTTTAATTCTTCTACTTTAACAAATAATAAAGATGATTTAGATATTTTTTCTGATAGAATAGAGGAATTAAGTAAAACTTCAAGTATTTTATGTAAAAACTCAAAGATTGTTCAATCTTTTTTACCAGAAGAATTTGAAAAAAAAGGTATAATTATTACAGATATTACTTATGCAATCAACAAATTTTCTGATTTGATACAAAAATATCTTAATAAAAATAAATTAAATTACGAGGAAGATAAATTTTTGGCTCTCTCATCTGCAGCATTTCAAAATGGCTATTTTATTTTTATACCTAAAAACATTGTATTGGAAGATCCAATCAGAGTAATTAATTATTTATCAGATGACGGTTTCTCATCAATATCTAGAAATATAATAGTATGCGAAGATTTTTCAAAGGCTACGTTAGTTCAAGAATTGTATTCTCCTGAAGTTAAAGTAAACAACTCACAATCTCAGCAGCAAGCATATTTTGAATTACTAGAAGCTCATGTAATGTCCAATGCTCAGTGTGAGATGGTAACTCTACAATCGATGAACTACGATTCAATTAATTTTTCAAATAGAAAAGCTTTTGTAGAAAGAGATGCAAAAATGTCTTGGTCTTTAGCACTTTTTGGATCACAATTGTCTAGATATAAAGTTGATAGTATAATGCAAGGGCCTGGTGCTTTAGCTGAGGATGTTGAAATTATTTTTGGAATAGGTAATCAATCTTTTGACATTACTTCTAATTTGATTCATGTTGCTCCCAATACAAGAGGTAAGGTTTTAGTTAAATCTGTTTTAAAGGATACTTCTCAATCTCTTTTTAAAGGAATGATAAAAATTAACAAAAATGCTAAAGCTACTGAATCTTATTTAGCTGGACATGCTATTTTATTGAATAAAGGTGCAAAATCTGATGCTATTCCAGGCTTAGAAATAGAATGTAACGAAGTTAGGGCAACTCATTCTGCATCTGTAGCTCAAATTGATGAGAATCAAATCTTTTATCTTATGTCCCGCGGTCTTTCAAAAGAACTAGCAAAGCGGGAAATAGTAGGAGGATTTCTAGAACCAATTTCAAGAAAAATGGGTCCAACGATTCGTGCCTGGATTAATTATTTAATTGAAAATAAATGGTTAGGCAAACCATTGAAGCTAAAAATAGATGAAGCAATGGAACAAATACTTGAGGTTGAAAAAAGTAGATACAGAGAAAATGAAGATATATTTGAAAAACATTATAAATATAGATAACAATTATTAAGTTTATTCATTTATTAAATAATTATGGCAGAATGGGTAAGGGCTTGTGATTTTAAATCTTTAAAACCTGGAGAAATGATGGATTTTGATTTTAATGACAAAAAAATCCTTCTTGTTAATATAGATAATACAATATATGCTAGTGATAGAATTTGTACTCATGCATATGCTGATTTATCTATGGGATTTTTAAATGCAGAAGAAAAAACAGTGACATGTCCACTTCATATGTCTGTATTTAATCTTAATAATGGAAATCCGCTAAACTTACCTGCAAAAGAACCATTACTGATCTATAAAACAAAGATAGATAATAATTCAATTTTTATATTTGTCTAATTTTGAATTGAAAATTTTTTATTATTGTTAAAGAAAATAACAATATTTTTTATCCTTGTCATTTATTTCATTCTATTGAAAATAGGAATCGTAGGACTAGGATTAATGGGAAATAATATATGCTTACGTTTAATTAATGAAGGATTTGAAGTTAGTATTTGTAATCGAACTGTCTCAAAATTAATACCATTAGAAAAGAAAGGTGCTAAAATTTTCAATACACCTAAGCAAATTGCAAATAATACTGATTTTATAATAATTTGTGTAACGAATTTTGAAGCCGTTAATACAATATGTTTTCAGAAAGATGGTCTCCAAGAAACAGAAAACCCAAATATTATTATTGCAGATTTTAGTACCCTTTCTCCAAGAGAATCCATTTATTGTTATAGAAAATTTATGGACAAAAACATATCAATGTTGAGTGTTCCAGTGATGGGAGGTCCTAATGCCGCATTAGAAGGCAACCTTATTCCAATTGTTTCAGGAGAAGAAAACATCTTTAAAAAAATAAAAAATATATTAGAAAAATTAGGTAATCCAGTTTTTTACATTGGTAATAAAGAAGGATCAGCAAACGCCATTAAACTAGCACTTAATCTTAATATTGGATTACTAGCAATGGCTTTATCTGAAGGCTTGTTATTATCTAATACATATGATATTGATCCTACACTTTATCTAAAAATTTTTAATTCTACTAATTTTAAAACAGGTATGAGTGAAAACAAAGGGCCTAAAATGATAAATGATGATTATCATCCATCATTTTATCTTAAAAATATGAGAAAAGATCTAGCACTTGCAATGGCGGCAGCACAAGAAAAAGAACTTTCTTTACCAGTTACAGGCATGGCATTTCAATTATACAATTATGCAGCAAAATCAATATATGCTGACCTAGATTATACCGGAGTTTACAAATTTTTAAAAAAAATTAACAATTTAGAATAACTTTGGAGGTAAGTGAATTAACTATTGATATTAATACCTTATTATTTGTCTATTTTTGGAATTTCTATAGATAAGATTTAATAATTTGTTTATTCACTTGAAAAGAAACAAAGTTGTACTTTACTAAATTTTTAATGAAATTTTTATTCAAGTATAATTCTGAATGTTGTAATGATAGAATTTATTTTTAAAATATCTATAATATTTTATTTTGTTTTATTTAATGTAATTGAAAAAAAATATGGTTAAAACTGCCAAAACTAATGAACTCTAGAACCTAATTCAATATTTTCCTCTTTGTCTATCGTCAAAAAAACTGGTTTTCCATTTATTCCATCTAATGCTAAAATCATACCGTTTGATTCTATATTTCCTATTTTTTTAGGTACAAGATTGGAACACAAAATTACTAACCTGCCTTTTAATTCATCGGGTTTGTAATACATAGCAGCTCCTACTACTACTATTCTTTTCTCAAATCCAAGATCAACTTCTGCTTTGTATACTTTATTCAATCTTGGTATGTCTTCTACTTTTATTATTCTTCCAATTCTTAAATCTATTTTAGAAAATTCCTCGAATGATATAATGTTTGATTGGCTTGTTATTTCGTTATCCATTTTAACTAGTACATATTGTTTTTATATAATATCTTATTTTTTTAAATGATGGTCAAAGATACTAAATAGTATAAATAAGAATCTTTATCCCCTCAATACCAGCCAGAAGACAAAAGACTAATTGTTTATAGTGTTTTCCAATTAATTAGTTAATAATATTTCTTATATTAAGTTCTCATTACCATGAATAGCATTTTAAATAGGTTATTTAAAAAATGTATTATTATCATGTTCATATCAAACAACTCAGTAACTACCGATGCTAAAGATGGTGATTATAATTAAGACATTCTCAAAAAAAGTAAGA